>CAYUHB010000120.1:0-3551 GCA_964444355.1 uncultured Methanosarcinales archaeon | reverse complement strand
CCTTAGGACCATCTTTCGTAATCATCACGCCAGTGTACAAAACACCAACGTAAGGACGACCTTCCGCAGCCATACCTTCAACAGCAGGACGGATAATAGTATCATCAATAATTTTCGCAAGCTCTGGAGTAATAACGCCAGCAGGAGCAACAGCACCCATCCCGCCAGTATTAGGACCTAAGTCGTAATTATCACGGCACTTATGATCCTGCGCAGCCATAACAGTCTTAAAGTTCTTGCCATCACAGAAAGAATAAATCGAAGCTTCCTCGCCAAACATTCCATCTTCAGCAAGGAAGACCTTGCCAGCAGGACCAAAAGACTTCATTTTTTCAACAGCAGCGAGCGCTTCATCAAGACTCCTTACGGGAATAGCTCCTTTGCCGCCACACAAACCAGAAGCCTTGACGAACAACAAACCATCAGGATGCTCTTGATAGAATGAACATAAATACCTGTAAGGAATTTTACCAAAAGAACCTTCTTCGGTTGACTGGAAAACCTCAAAATGAGGATGAGGAATATTATGCCTCTTCATAAACTCGCGCGACCACTGCTTATCCCACTCCAAACGAGAAGCAGCCTGAGAAGGACCAAAAACAGCAAACCTTTTTTCCTG
Source organism: uncultured Methanosarcinales archaeon (assembly GCA_964444355.1). Classification (GTDB taxonomy): domain Archaea; phylum Nanobdellota; class Nanobdellia; order Woesearchaeales; family ARS49; genus CABMGU01. Next base: position 2,932 of record CAYUHB010000120.1, on the reverse strand, counting down.
CAACATATCAACAGTACCATTCGCAAGCGCATCATCCTGACAAACATCAACAAGATCAGGACGATACTTTTGAGCCGCAACCAGAACAGAAGCAGGATCATCGTGCTTTGCATTACTAAGAACAAGAACATCTTTATCTGTCTTGTTTGCGGCTTTAACAAAATCATTGCCTGCAGTAAGAATAACCTGGCTGACATTCGGGTCACGCAAATAAGAATCAGCAACAGCGTGAGCACGCGCACTATGGTCAACAATCATAACAGTCAAATCTTTCATAAAGGTTCACCTCACTTGAAATAGTTCAAAGCATTAACGAACAACTGCAAACCAGGACCTTCTGAAGGCATCTCCCTTCCTGTGCGCTTGTACAACTCCTTCAACAAAGTCCAGTCAGGCCTGTGCGTGAAATCAACAGCACGCTCAGGATGAGGCATCATACCAAGAATCCTGCCAGACGGGTCTGTAATACCAGCAATATCATCAAGAGCGCCGTTAGGATTGGCAGGCAGATTCTGAGAATTGCAAACCTCGCCCTGAATATAACGAGCAGCAACCAAACCGCGCTCCTTAATCGAAGCCAAAGTTTCAGGAGCTGCGTAAAACTTACCCTCACCGTGAGCCATAGGCAAACTAATCTTATCAATCCCCTCTGTCCAAGGACTTTTTCCAGAAAACTGCAAATCAACCCAGCGGCACAAATAACGAGGAAAATCATTATGAAGAAGAGCAGCAGAACGGGTGTACTTGCCATCAAGGTTCGGCAACAAGCCAAGATTCACCAAAGCCTGGAAACCATTACAGACACCAAGAGTCAAATGGTCTTCTTCAACATACTTGCGCACCTCATCCCACATCTTGTGCCTAATACGGTTAGCCCACGCATAACCAGAACCAGTATCATCACCGTGAGAAAAACCGCCAGGAAACATCAAAATCTGATAATCAAAAATCTTCTCGGGATTTTTAATCAAATCATTCATGTGAATAATATCCACAGAAAGCGAATCCTTCTCATGACCGGGTTCAGGAGAGACTATAACAAACCCGAGCTGTTTGCCAGCAAGCTCGAAAGCGTGCTTTGACTCAAACTCGCAATTCGTGCCGTGCTCCTTCAAAACAAGAACATTAACCATCAGAAACCACTCAACGGAGCCTTATACGACTCTGACATTTTGCCAACATCAGAATCAACAATTGCCCTGCCATTATGCTGGATAACAAACCGGTTATCATCCCTGACGGTGCCAATCTGAGCATAAGAATGATTTTTCATCGACTCCTCAAACCTTGCTCTGTTCTTAGGATCAACAGTCACAACACACCTGCCCTGACTCTCTGAGAACAAAGCATAATCCTCACGAGACCACTTACCAGGAAGCTTGTCAATAGAAACATCCATTCCAAGCATACCACCCATAGCAGTCTTTGCCAAAGCAATACCAAGACCGCCAAAATCAACACTCTTAGCAGAAGCAACAACTCCTTCCTCAATACACTTCTGCAAAGAACGATACAACTTAGGATTCTTATCAGGATTAGAAACAGGACAACGATTGCCAACAAAAGGCTTGCCACGCTGCTGCTCGCCAACCATCTTGAAATACTCACTGCCACCAAGCTCTTCATGAGTATCACCAAGAACGTAAACAAGATCACCATCAACCTTAGCATCCAAGGAAACGAGATTCTTAACATCATCAACCACGCTGATAGTAGAAACTAACAACGTAGGAGGAACAGAAATCGTAACTGGTTCGTTCTTCTCATTATAACCCTTGAAAGTGTTAAACATGCTGTCCTTGCCGGAGATAGGAGGAGCATCGTGAGCAACAGCATTATCGGAAAAAGACATACTCGCAGCAAACAAGTCACCCAAGTTTTCCTTTGAGTCTCCGGGCCAGCAGAAATTATCCAATAAAGCAAGATGGTCAAGGTTAGCGCCAGCACAAACAGCACGACGCACAGCAGTATCAACAGCACAGGCAGCCATGAAATAAGTATTAATATCACTATAAGACGGGCAAATACCCTGCGAAAGAACAACAGCCTTCCTTGAAGAAAGAACAGGACGGAAAGCAGAAGCATCAGCATAAACACGACCACGACCCTGCAAAGGCTTCAAAGCACTACCGCCCTGAACCTCGTGATCATACTGCTGAGCAATAAACTCCTTACTGCAAATATTCAAGCGGGCAAGCATAGAACTCAAAGAGTCAGTAAGATTACCAACAGCAAAGGCAGGCTCCTCGTGCTTGACCGCCTTTCTCTCGGCCTCCAATTCACGAACAGGAACGCCATCGTGCAAGAAATCAAGGTCAATATCCATAACATTCTTGCCATTATAATCAACAACACACTTGCCTGAATTCGTAAACTCGCCAATAACAGTAGCCTCAACATCACGTGACTTCATCAAAGCAGAGAATTCTTCCCACTTGTCTTTAGACACAGACAAAGTCATACGCTCCTGACTTTCGCTAATCCAAATCTGCCAAGGAGACAGACCAGGATACTTGGTTGGAGCCTTATCCAACTCAACACGACAGCCGCCACACTCTTTTGCCATCTCAGCAACACTGCACGACAAACCACCAGCACCATTATCAGTAATGCTGGAGTACAAATTACGAGGCTTTGCCTCAAAAATAATAGCATCGTGCATTTTCTTCTGAGTAATCGGGTCACCAATCTGAACAGCAGTAGCAGGACTGCCAGCATCCATTGCCTCAGAAGAAAACGTAGCACCGTGAATGCCGTCCGGCAATTGTTGACCGGCTGCATCTATCGCCGCGGCGTCGTAGACTATCCGCGGAACATCCGCCTGGCAACAAAGGCCGCCGGCCAGCAGAACCTGCAGTGCAATCACAAACAACGGTTTTCTCATACCATGTCTCCTGAGCCTAACTCCTTCAGTTTACCACATTTTATTGTG
>CAYUHB010000119.1:0-3563 GCA_964444355.1 uncultured Methanosarcinales archaeon | reverse complement strand
GGCAATAGAGCAAAAATAGGAGAATATGACGGGAATGATGAATAAGAAAGCTTTTGAGATGAGTGTTGGGATGATTGTTATTATTATTTTGTCAGTTCTTATTTTCTCGATGTCTTTGTATTTTGTTTTCAAGTGGTTTGGCAGTGCTGAGGAGTTGAAGGCAGAGATTGACAAGCAGACTAAGGAGCAGATTATGTCTGCTTTGCAGTCAGGCAATCAGCTTGTTGCTATCCCTCTTGCTATTCAGGAGGCTAAGCGGGGTACTTCTGCGAATTTTGGTGTTGGCATCCGCAATATTGGTGTTGAGAAGGATTTCAGTCTGGCTTTGAGTTTTTCAAATGCTTATCTGCCTGATGGGAAGCTGATTGATTGTGATTCGGAGTATGTGGAGCGGAACTGGCTTGGTTCTTTTTCCATTTCCAATCTCGGCAAACTCAAGAAGAATGAGCAGAAGGTTTTTCCTTTTATGGTTAAGGCAGACTTGAATGTTGCTTCAGGCAAACCAACTCCGAAAGGTGATTATGTCTTCAATGTTTGCGTGTATAACGAGTCGATAACTTTGAATAATTGCAATATTGGCCAGTTCTCGCTAACATCGGACACATTCTACACGAGCAAGATTTATCAGGTTACTGTTAAGGTTGTTTAATCCAATTATAATCTCATTAAACTTTATTTATATGCTTTAACTTTTAAGCTTTCCAAGAGAATTCCGTTATACTGCCTTTTGTTTATCTCTTTATCCTCGCCTAATATTTTCACTTTAAAACCCGCTTTCTTTATCTTGTCAAGATAATCATTTTTTTGCAGTGCGCCGCCTACACATCCTGCAATCAAATCTTTGTCATTCTTTTGTTCTTTTGTTAATTCTCCCAATAAAACTATGTCTGAGACAAACATTCTGCCTTTTTCTTTTAAAACCCTGAACGCTTCTGAGAATACTTTGTCTTTGTCTGGTGCAAGATTGATGACGCAATTGCTTATTATTATATCAACTGAATTGTCTGCCAGGGGCAGGTTTTCAATGTCTCCCAATTTAAAATCCGCATTATTGTAATGATATTTTTTCGCGTTGGCTTTTGCTTTTTCTACCATCTCTTCTGTCATATCTATTCCAATCACTTTTCCTGTACTTCCTGCTTTTTTTGCTGCTAAAAAAGCATCAAAGCCTGCACCGCTTCCTAAATCCAAGACTATATCTCCCTCGCTAATGTCTGAAAGCGCTGTGGGATTTCCGCATCCAAGGCCTAAATTTGCTTCTGGAACATTATTTATCTCCTCATCAGAATAGCCGATGCTTTTTGATATTTCTTGATTTGATGAGCTGCAGCAGGATGAACTGCAGCAGCATGTGCTGCTTTTTGCAATCTTGGAATATGCTTCTTTGATGTTTTCTTTAATTTTATCTTTTTTCATCATATCTGGTTGTTAGGTCTTCTCTTAAAAACTTTATCTTTGCAAACTATTTCTGTCTTGTAAAATCGTTAGCACTTTCTTTTGTGCACTGCTGGTACTGCTCTGAATTTCTTCCTTAAATACGCCATATCGCCAGTCGCCTTTGTGACAGTCTCTTCATCTTTTGTGACGTTTCTTAACTGCAGTAATCTTCGTATGACTGTCGCATATCCGTCTTTTTTTACCATTTTTTCTAGAAGCAGTCTTCTTTTTGTCTGCGGCAGCTTTTTGCTCCACCCGCCGAGTTTTCCTCCTTCAAAGTGTGCCCATTTGCGTATGTGTGCTGTCATATAGTGAGAACAAGATTGCCAGTGATATAAAACTTCATAATCACGCTTTGATAGTACTCAAGAACATAAAATCTTTTAAATGATTCAAAGTTCGTCGTTTTTATGAATACAGGTTTAAAAGAAAAGCTTGATTTAAGAGTTCTTGGCCAAGCGCATGGAAGTTTTTGGAAGTTTTCTATTGATGATATTTCTTTTGAACCATCAGAAATCGCCATGGTGCATATGCGTGCTCGTTATGAAAAGCTCTTTGGCAGGAAATTTGATGAATCTCAGGAGAAATTTAATCTTTATCAGGCTCAGGCAAAAGGTGAGTTTTATGTTTTGGACCGTGGATTCCGTAAGGAAGGTCTTTTGTACTTAAGGGAGTTGAAAGGGCTCATGGGCAGACCTACTCCTGGAATGAGTGTTGATGTTCGTCCATGGTACAATGATCCATCATTTATCAGTCCTACTGTCCTTGCTCCCAGTGAGCTTTCTATTGAAAAGATTGAAGTAGACCGCAGCCCTTTTGTCTGGGGAGCGCCTAGTCCTGAAGAGGTTGAAATTGATTTTTATGCAACTGATTCGACCAGGTCAAAAATATCGATTCATGCCAGAACACCAGCCGGACGCATATTCGGATAATATAATTTCTACCTGAACATTCCGACCATTATTCCTTTTACGTTCTCGTAAGGAACCAGCCACTCATCTATTTCCTCATTTGCTATGCCTTTTGTCTGGTAGTATGTTTTTCCGTCTTCTGTAATCATTCCGACTACTACGTGAATCACTATTGAGTTGATTGATGGTTCGTAGAATGAGATTATGTCTCCTAAAGCTATTTCATTTTCTGATGCCGGCACTTTCTCAAATACTATTGAATTGTGCGTTAGCAATGGCGCCATAGAGTCTGATTTCACTTTTGCGTACTGCAGTCCTGGGTATTCTATTTTTACTTCGTCAGGGTAGACTTTTATTGCCTCAAACGGTATTCTTTGAGTGCTTTGTACTTGTGTTGGAGAATATGCCAGTCTTGTTCCTGCTGTTATTGTATTATCCAGCAGTAAGAATCCTGCACTGGCCAGCATGAAGCCTAGTGCGAAGAAGATGAGTATAATTACCACCCCTTTCATCCTTAACCCCTTTGTAGTTGATGCAAAGGTGTGTTAAAAAGGTTCATTATCACTTTTCAGTGAACCGTTAGCTAAACCCAAACCAGTATACAAAAGAGTAACTTTTATATACTTATAATAGTTGGATTGCTATTGAGGGAGAGATGTGAAAACGCCAGCGATAATATTTGGATTAATACTATTAGCATCGTTTGTGAGTGCAGCCAACGTTACCTTGTCGCCAGCTTCTATTTACGAAACTACTGCTGCTTGGGAAGCTTTGGATGTTGACAATTATCAGGGCAGTTCTGTGATTACAGAAGTTTCTGTTGATTCGCCTTTGATGATCAGTGATGCAAAGAGTTATTCTGGCTGGACCAAGGTTCAGAACGCCAAAGATGTTAAATGGAAGGATGGTTCTATTGAAACCAATGTGAGAAATGCCTGGTTTGAGTTCAGGATTACTGCTCCTAACGTATCGAGTGATTCTAATATCTCTTTTGAGGTCTCGCTTGATTCATCTGACAAAATATTAACTTTGACCGTGCTTAATGATGCCACTCCTCCTGTGATGAGCAATATCAAACCAACTGCTTATGCCAGAGCCAATAGTGCAATGCAGGCTGTTAGCGTTAACGCTGTTGATGCTGAGACTGCTGTTGAGAGTGTTGTTTATGTTTTTGATGACTGCAATAATGGTTCTGATGTTACTGTCAATCTGATA
>CAYUHB010000118.1:0-3635 GCA_964444355.1 uncultured Methanosarcinales archaeon | reverse complement strand
AAAACGAGTATGTAGAATTCATCTACGGAAACGCGCAATACGACATAGACATACTATTGTTCAAAGGAGACACTCCAGTAGGAGGATACCACGCAGAAAATTTAACGATAAAATATGACGAGCTGGTCGGCAAGAAAAACGCAGTATTCCACGTCGTAGAATACAGGCCGCTGCCGGAAACCCCAGAACAACAAGCAGGAATGTTCCTATTCCTGTACGAACGAGGAAAATACCAGGACGCACCATACTGGCAAAAACTAAAACCAACATTCACACAATGAAAAAAGGAATAATAGCGGTAATGATGATGTTGTTAATAGTTCTCATGCCAGTCCAAGCACAAGGACCAGAAGACTCAACACCGCCCAACATTTCCAACGTACTACTGACACACGGACCAACAACACTTTTCACATGGACCACAAACGAGCCTGCAAACACCAAAATAGAATTCGGAACAACAACAGCAATGAATCAAACAGAAACAAAACCAGAATACGAAACAGCACACTCAACAATACTCCAAACAAAAGAAGGAACAACCTATTATTACAGAATAACAAGCTGTGACCAAGGAAACAACTGCAGAAGCACAACAATGGACAACTTCATCGCAGGACCATTCTATGTACGCGCAGAAATACCAAGATACGTCCGCTCAACAATCATAGACATACCAGGAACAACAAGACCAGGAGCAGAAGTAACAGTACTCGTCAACAACGTAGAAGTCAGAAAAGCAGTCATAGACGACGGAACATTCCTCTTCAGAAACATCGAAGTAAGACAGAACTGCACAATAACGCTGAAATCAACACTCGGAACAGAAACAGCACAAGCCAGCTACCAAACAGAAGTAGACAACCAGCCGCCAATGATAAACGCAACACTGCCAGCAGTGGTAACAGCCAACAGCGCAACAGCAAAAGTCAAAGTCTCAGAACCAGTCAGCCTGGTGATAACGTACAACAACCTCACAAAAAACGTGAACGCAACAGGAACAACAGACATCAAAATAGAAAACCTGATTGAAGGAGAAAACATCATCACATTCACAGCAAAAGACAAAGCAGGATACACATCAATAGCAGAAGAAAGAATCCTGTACGACAAAGGACCGCCAGAATTCAAAACGCACAACCTCAAAGAATTAACACCAAGCTACAGGCAAAACGTCCACGCAAAAGGAACACTATCAGAGCCAGGAAGCATCACAGTATTCGTAAACGGCAAACCGCAAAAAACAGAGCCAACAAACCCAGACGGAACATTCTCAATAGAACTAAAACTGGAAAGAATGCCTGAGAATTACAGCACACCACAAAGAACAGCACTCGACAGCGGAGTTGCCTGGAAAAGCAAAGTAAGACTAGAAGCAGTAGACGCAGCAGGACAAAAGAAAAGCACAGAAGAAGTAGAAATAGCGTACACACTATGCGGGCAAGGAACCTGGATAGATGTCACACTAACAGACCCACTGCCAGACAGGCTAAACCCCAGATTACTAATAGAAGGAATACAGCAAATAGGAATTGCCTTTAATTACACATACAGAGGAGGCTACAAAGCAACAATAGTGCCAAGAAACGTCAGAATAAAATCATTACAACTCGCGCCAGAATTCCAAGACGAATACGACAACGGACTAGTGCAGGTGAATTCTCCAACAAAACCACAAAAAGGGAAAAAACCCTCAGGACTCGGCTACATACAAGTAAACTTCAACCCGATAACAGACCCGTGGGCATTAGAAGGAGAAACAGCACCAGACAACGCAACAATGTACGACAAGGAAAAGAAAATCTCAGAACACAGAAAAGAACACTGCACAGTACCAGACATGGGCTGCATGAAACTGTTTTTAGAACTTGAAATACCATTCTCAGAAGAAATACCAGAAGCAGGATACCTGCCGCAAACAACACAAGGCATAACAACACACGTCGAAAACAGAATACAAAAAACCTGCGTAAACATACAAGTGATGATAGACAAAAGAGTGCCGCCAGACATGCTACCAGAAGGGTTCCTGAAATCAACAAGCAAAGCACTCGGAAAAATAGTAGAAAACATAGACAAAGTTTTGAAGCCAGTACAAACAGTAGGACAATACGTAATGTACACCTGCGTGGCATCACAATACCTTGCTTTAGTTCCATTGTTCCTTGAAAAATACAACTGCCAATACAAAACAGTGGTTTCTGCAGTAGGAGGAAAAGGAGCATTCAAAGAAGAAATAGCAGAAATAGGAGCGTGCGAAGCGCAATATAAAGACCAAGAAGAATCACAAAGCAACTGCATAACCTGCCAGAAAGCAATAGAACGAAGAAAATGGTATGACAGAACATACAGGCAAATATGCGACAGAGTAATGTGCCCAGCAGCACCATCACTACAATACTATCTGAAAACAAAAGGACAACAAAAACCAGTAGAAATCCCAGCCAAATCGCTTACACCAGAAGCGATAACAAAGCTAGAACCATATTCGAAAGACGCAGGAAAAATATCAGCAGGAAGCGACTGCGCAGCGTGGGTGCAAAAAAGAGCCCAAGATGAATTAGCAAAGTTGACTGCTGAAGAAAAGACAAAAAAACCAAGAACACCGCCAAAACTATTCTTCCCAAGCGACAAAATACAAGAAATATACCAAAGCTGGATAAAACACAAAGGAGACTCAGGAGATGAAAAACCAATAACTTGCTCAGGAAACCATCCGGCAACACCAGCATGCTGTGGAAAAGAATACATGGACGAATGGAGCAGTGCGTGCGGAGTAAGCGCGCTGGGAAGCGGACTGGACACGTTCAACGAAATCGAGGAAAGCGCCTGCCTAAGCGCGCAAGCAACAGGCAAAAACGAGTTCACACCCCAAGGAGGAGCACTAGTAAAATGCAACAACCTCCTCAACTCACTAGGCGGATTCTGCACAAAAGCAGGAGGACCGCCACTAACAACAATAAAAGTATCACCAGTATCACCAGAAGAAGCAGAAAACCTCGGAATGTCAAAATACGGCGAAGACAACTACCTATACATCGTCGTGCAAGAACAAATGGCAGGAGGAGGAATATCACTAATACAAATAGGGCAATCAAAAGGGCACACAGTCAAGCTCGGAATGGTGGTAAGAACACTGGAATTTGAAAAAAGCGGAGACAAAATACAAGCAGAACGCTCAAAAATCAACGAAAAACTCGAAATAAAAGAACACCCAGGCAACTACGGATTCCAACAAGAATTCTTCACACAAGACCAAATAGATGCATACAGGCAAAAACAAGAAGTGCCAGCAGAATTCCACAAAAGACTATGCAATGCAGCAGGATACGGTGAAACTACCTGTTCACAAGTCAACCCAACATCACTCTACCAGCAAACAATAGACGCAATAGGCAACCCTGAAAAAGAATACATCATAAGACCAAACGACGGACTCCTCAACTCAATCAGATGCATCTGCTTCCCAACATTCATAGCATACCTGAAACTATGGAGAAACATACTGAACGCAGTCAAAAACTGCATCGACGTCATACTCATAACAGGCGACGGAGAAGCAGGAGTTTGCGAAGCAGTAATCTCACAATACGCCTGCGACTTAATCTATGAAGTTCTCACGTGATTCACCCAAA
>CAYUHB010000117.1:0-3649 GCA_964444355.1 uncultured Methanosarcinales archaeon | reverse complement strand
TCACCTTCCTTTCATCTTTAGCTTCTTCCCAATAATCTTTCTTGTCTTCTTCACAATGCCAACCTTGACGAGTTCGGGCCAGAACTGGTGAAGAGTAGTCCAGCCAACCTCGGCACCTTTGGCAATGTCAGTCAAACTGTAATCAAACTCTCGATTATCAATAAAAAAATCAATAACTTTCACTACAGGGGACTCACCGAAAACCAGCACAAAAGATGTCTTTTCCTTCATAATGTTCGTTAATAACAACTTGTTTATATTCTTTTCGCAATTTGAAGCTTCTAAAAAAGGACAAAAGTATAAAAGGAAAAAGCGCCTGCAATTCAAGAATGGGGCTAGAACGTATCATACTAAGCAAACTTTTCCGTCGAAGAATCATTGGAGGAAAGCACACTGCATTCGAGCATATAACTGACGGAATTCCAAAACACCTGATAGGCGATGCAAAAACAGCAGCCCAAGAACTAATCAAAAAAGGATTACTTTTAACAAAGCCAACGTCTTACGGACTGCAGATAAGCTTAAATCCAGAGCGCATACAAGAAATAATCAGAATAATTGAGGAATAAAAATGCAACTAACCCTGAACCTCAAGCAAAAACTCGAACAAACAGCAAACGAGTACTTTGAAGCAGCAAAGAAAGCAAGAAGAAAAGCGGAAACGGCAAGAGGAATAGTCCTGAAATTCAAGAAACAGCTTGAAGACCTTGATAGAAAACAACTTGCAGAGGAAAAGAAAGCAGAAGTCAAGCAGAAAAGACCACAGGAATGGTATGAAAAATTCAGGTGGTTCATAAGCTCAGAAGGCTTTTTGTGTGTTGGCGGAAGAGATGCAACATCAAACGAAGTAGTAATCAAGAAGCACACTGACAAACAAGACATAGTGTTCCACACAGAAGCGCCAGGAAGCCCATTCTTTGTAATAAAAACCGAAGGAAAAAAACCAACAGACATAACCTTCCAAGAAGTAGCAGACGCGACAGCAAGCTTCTCAAAAGCATGGAAAATAGGAGTAAGCACAACAGAAGTCTACTCAATAATGCCGGAACAAGTCAGCAAACAGGCACCATCAGGAGAATACATGCCAAAAGGAGGATTCATGATATCAGGAAAAAGAACATACTACCAAGGAACTGTAAAAATAGCCGTAGGAAAACTAACAGACGGCAAAGTAATGAGCGGACCAGAAACAGCAGTAAAAACGCACTGCAAAGAATACTCAATATTGCTGCAGGGCAGGGACAAGCCCTCGGACTGCGCAAAAAAGATTTCAAAGAAAATAGGGGCGGATATCGATGAAGTATTACGATCTCTGCCAGGTGGAACATGCCAAGTAAGGTAAATCATCACGCACTGCAACCAGCAATAAGAATCGGAAAAGCAGGAATAACAGAAAACGTTGTAAAACAGATAATAACAATGATACGGAAAAAAAGAGTGATCAAAGTAAGATTCCTGCCAAGCGCGATACACGATCACGGTGAACAAAGTTCACCGGGACCTGCTCATAAATTCGCAGGCGATAAGAAAGAACTTGTAAAAGAGCTTGCTGAGAGAACAAAAACGAGAATAGTCCATAAGGTCGGCTTCGTAGTAGTGCTAGAAAGAATAAGATAATGGATAAGGTAAGATGTCAGAAAGACTTAAATAAACACTTTTCATAACAAACACAAGATGAAAGAGAGTGAAAGATTAGTAGCATACGGGTTCGTAAATGAAAAAAAAACAGACCCTAATAAACCATCAATTATAGTAGATGGACAAAGAATAGCAATAGAAGGAAAAAAACCAGAAGAAAAACTCGCATTCATAAAAAAGAAAAGAGCTGAGCTGGAAAAACTAAAACTAGAGGAGGAATTTGACAAGGCGATAACCGATATAGCATCGCACGAGTGGGTGGAAGTAGCAAAAGACCAGCTATCAATGACGGAATATCCCCAAAGCTTCAGCAGATATTACCTTGGAGTATCAAGCTGGCACCAAAGCATAGAACCATACTACTACTGGTGCGTCAACTTCCTGGAACACATAGGATTCCCAACAATAGAAAAAGTAACAGACGTATTCACAGCAGCAGAACACTCAAGCTTCTACGGAGCGGCAGGACAAAGATTAGGACTTGCACAAGACAAAGTATCACAATACCTCGCAACAATAGGCAAAATGGTCAAGGATTTGTTCCAGCTGGTAAGAGAGCTAAGATGGATAGATGAAAGACTGGAAATCTACAGAGAAGCATTTGGAGTAGACAAGGAAGGCAAAAAAACAGAAAGAGGACCACAAAAAGGAGCAGAACTGGCACTAAAAGGAATGTGGGTGGACCTGGTAGACGGAGTGGTAGGAGGGCAAAGAACAGGAAGCAACCTGTTCGTAATGGCACAACAACTGCAGTTTACTTCTTTACCAGACTTGTTCTTCGCAATAAACCCGAGAAACATGGAAGAGCTGGACAAAGTAGTGGAAGACCAAGCAAAAGAATTCAACATACAAGTCAGAAACTTGCTGAAAAGAAAACTACAGCAATACATGGCGTGGAGAACCTCAACATTTGACGAAATGAAAACAAGAAAACAATTCACACTTGACTACCTAAGACAACACTACCACGTAATAAGAATGTACATGAACTGGATAAAACCATACATCAAACACATAGAAAGACTGACAGGACAACAGGACCTGCTCCAAAACCCAAGACTGATAGCTGCATTCGAAAGCAGCCTTGTGGAGATAGAAATCCTTGCAAGAAGCAGCCCCCAGGAGAAATTTAAAAAAGGATACGCGTGCATGCTCATGACATTCGAATACCACACAAAACCAAGCATGCAATATCAAGGGGATGCGGGCTACCACAGAGGACCAATACACGTAGGCGAAACAAGAATAACCTGGAGAAGCTATGCATGGACGGACGAACAAATCAAAAACTACATAGCAATGAAAAACAGGGAAGACCTGGAACTGCTCGCATCAATAGACTCATCATTGCGCTCAGCAATGGAGGCATTAGGAGCAGACTTAATGGAGTACCTTGAAGAAGCAGAAAAAGGCAAGAAACCAGAAGAGGAAAAAATAGAGAAAAAACCATTCGGACTAATGGAGCCCTTCACTGCATTAGGCAAAGGCGTAACAGAACTCTTCGGGGTAATAATGCCCAAAATGTCAAAAGGAAAAACAGCAGGCCCGGATGAATTGCCGGAGGAGCTGGCAAGAAAACTATGCTGGACACACTACAACATCTTCAAAAAAGCACACGGACTCCTCGCGTGGGGTTAAGTTACTAATTTTCGACTATTTGATTTCCAACCGATTTTCTTCTCCCCATACTTGCGAGGGGAGAAGAAAATCATTACGGCGCGAAACGGAGCGGTAAAACATAAGCATAATTTATATACACACATTTTCTAACCAACATTGATGGCAGTAGACTTTGAATCCTTCAAAAAATTCACGCCGGAAAGAAGAATAACAGAATTACAAAACATAATCGACAAACTAAAAAAACAAATAGAAGAAAAAGAAGAAGAAATCAAAGAAGCAGAACACCTTCTCGTAATGGCAGATGAAGAAGCACGAATGCTAGAGCAGGTAGAAATACCAGAGCAGAAAACAAAAGGAAAAATAGAAGAAAAACTGGAAGAAAAAGAAG
>CAYUHB010000116.1:0-3661 GCA_964444355.1 uncultured Methanosarcinales archaeon | reverse complement strand
CAGGATTTTTCCCATAACCGGTGAAGATGAAGTTAAATATTTAAATCTTTCTTATCTTCACTACTTCAAAGTGATTAAACAGTTTAAACCGAAACATATATAAACTAATCTTTACATATGTCCATTAAAATGGACACATATAAACTAAACTGGACTGCACTTCAGGCAGAGATTTTCTCCTTGTTATGCAGTAGGGCTGGTGAAAAGCTTAGCCAGAGGGAAATAGCAGGATTGCTGAAAGTGTCGCCTACTGCTGTTGCAAATTCTTTGAAGAACCTGGAAGGTTTTGTTAAAGTTGAGAAAACAAAGACGATTAATTTTGTTTCTTTCAACAGGGATGAGCCAGGAGCAGTTGACCTTAAACGTGTGGAAAACCTCAAAAATATTTATCTTTCAGGATTATCGAGCTATCTGCACGATGAGCTTGCAGGAAGCACTGTTATCCTGTTTGGAAGCTATTCAAGGGGGGAGGACACAGTTACTTCAGACATTGATGTGGCAGTTATAGGCAGGAAAGACAAGCTTTTGCTTCTTGAGCTGTACGAGAAAACTCTGAACAGGAGAATTAACGTTAATTTTTACAATTCTTGGAAAGACATTGATGTGCACTTGAAGAATAACATTTTGAACGGCATTTTGTTGCACGGGAGTGTTGAACTGTGAGGGTTTTGAAGCCGTTTGAGGAATTCATCCAGGAAGGGATTGTCAGGAAGGTTGCAGTAAACAAGGAAAGAGCGAAAAGCCTGGTTATTGAGTCAGAGAGAAAAATGGGTTCTCTGAAAGAAAGATTGGAAAAACTGGGCATTAAGGATGAAAATGCTAATGATTATGTTGAATACTGTTATGATATTGTGATGCTTTTGGTGCGGGCGAAGTTGTACTTAGAAGGATATTCTGCGAGTGGTCAGGGTGCTCACGAGGCAGAGGTTTCTTATTTGAGGCTGTTGGGTATTGCTGAAAGGGATGTTTTGTTTGCTGACGAGCTGAGGTATTTCAGGAATGGGATTCTTTATTATGGCTCTTCTCTTGATGCAGAGTATGCTGAAAAAGTGGTGGAGTTCACGAAGAGTGTTTGTTTGAAACTAAAAGAAGCTATAAACTAACAGATTACACTTTCTTCCCGTACAATACTGCCGTAGTATTCCCTTCACTGTACCCGTAATACTCTGGAAACTCGTTAACGTATTTGTACCCGTTCTTCTCGTAGAACTTTCGTGTTCTAATCATATTTTTTCCAGTGTAAACAAACACTTTCCTGTATCCTTGTTTTTTTGCTTTTTTTTCCAGGAACTTCAGCAGTTTTGTTCCTATGCCTTGTCCTTGATATTGTTTCCTGACTGCGAGCCAGTATATTTCGCAGTGTTTGTAGCCAGAGAAAGGTTTGAGTGTTGCATACCCTTTTAGTTCTCCGTCTTTGTACCCGTAGAATTGTTCTTGTTTGAATCTTTCATTTAATTCCTTTCTTGTTTGCTTGACGTGGTGTTCTCTGTCGCCTTGGTGTTCTGACTCGTAATCTATCTGGACTAATTGCTCTAAATGTCTTCTGTCAAGTTTGATTATCATGTCTTTTCTTTCTGTTAATTCAGTTATAAGGTTTTCGAACAGAATGAGCAACTGTACACAAAACGTGTACAGTTTACTGTTTTTTTCGTCATTTTTCCAGAAACTCCAGCTTCTTGGCAATATCTTCTTTAGAAGGCAAATACTTGGATAGTTGTTTGGGCAGTTCAGAAGTAATTTTGTAGGTAGACACGCCGATTGGTTTTCTGGTTTCCTTTAAAGCATATTCTACTACTGTTCTGTTTTTGCTTTTGCAGATGATTATGCCAATGGTTGGATTCTCTTCTTTAAGTTTTATCCTGTCATCTAGTAGGGAAAGATAAAACTGCATTTTTCCGAAGAATTCCGGGATGAATTCACCTATTTTGAGCTCCACAGCCACTAGGCATTTCAGTTTGCGGTGAAATAGGAGTAAATCTATAAAGTGCTCTTTATCGTCTACTTCCAGTCTGTATTGATTGCCGATATAGCAAAAATCACCGCCCATCTCTGCTAAGAATCTGCGGACTCTTTCCATTAAAGCGGCTTCTAATTCTTTTTCAGAATGTTTCTCGCCAAGTTCAAGAAAATCAAAAGTGTACTCGTCTTTTACCGCTAAGACTGCTTGATTTTCGTATTTGGCAGGTAAAGTTTTATTAAAATTAGTTTGGTTAATCAGGTATTTCTCATAAGATTTGTTTTCAATCTGGTGAATTAACACATCTTTAGTCCATCCAAATTTTTTAGTCATTTTTATGTAGAATTCTCTTTCTAGCCCCATCTTGCATTTGCTCATGATTATGACATTTTTTACCCAGCTGATTTCTCCAACCAATGGTTGGAGTTTTGCATCATCTTTGTAGTTGAGATAAAACTGCCGCATATACCACGAGTTTTGGGCAGAGAATCCTTTTATGCTGGGGTATTCCTTTTGAAGGTCTTTGGCTAGAGTTTCTACAACTGCTTTTCCCCAGCCATATTTTTCTTGTTGCTCTACAATTTTTTTCCCAAGGTCCCAATAAAGTATTATTAGTTCTTTGTTTACTGCTTTGAGTGCGGAATACTGCGCTTCTTTTATCCTTTGTTTGATTTCTAATAAAAAGCAGGCATAGTTTTTCTCGGTGGAGAGTGATTTCATGAACTGGAAACTTGGCGTGGTCATTTATAAGCGCTGTGCGCGCACTTGTCCAGTGGCTTTTTTTCTCGTCTTGAAAACTTTCCGGAATGTCCAGTGATTATTTCCGGATTTACTGAGTTATGCAGAAAAAAAGAAAATAAAATTTATTTCATGTGTCTGACTTCTTTGAACAGTTTGTATGCGTACAGCCAGACTGCTATTGTTACTCCAACGAGTAATATGCACATCAGTATGCCGTGGAACCCGCTGGTTTTTCCCATCTCTGTTCCTACTGCTCTTCCCCAGTCTCCTGTCTGTGCAAGCACAGAGCCGGCTGCCAGTAATCCTGCTATTAGAATTTTCTTCATATTATCACCTCTTTGTATAGTTAAAGAGTGTTTTGTTTTATAAATATTCCGACGAACAAGCCCGGCTGAATGGAATTCAGAGGGCATTGTGAGGAGTCTCTAATTTCTCGTTGTGCAGAAACCTTTTTAATCTGTCTCGTCATATTATCTGTAAGAGGTGATTGTTTATGTCCTGCGGTAAGTGCGGTACAAAAAAGAAGAATAAATGAAGTGTTATCCTGTTTGGGTTTTCGTTCTTGTATCTTTGGCAGCTCTTGTCAGTATGTTTGCTGAGCTGTACATTGTGGACTGTCATTCTATTCATTCCTGTCCTGCAGTAAACAGCGAGTACGAGTGCGGTGATTTGGGCTATTGCCAGCAGTGTCCTGATAACAAGTTCTGTAAAAGCCAGAAGCCGTTTAATTATCAGAGCCCTGACGTTTTCATTTTAGGCAAAGGTTTCGATTTTGTTACTGGTTCTTCTGTTAATTTCTTATTGGAGCTTAAGGGAGACCTGAAAGATAATGAAGGTAATCCGTTATTCTCCATTAGGCCTGGTTATTTCTGGTGGATTGATGAAAGGCAGAAAATCAAGATTTCTGAGCTGTACAATCACGTTGTTGCCATTAATCCTTCTGGCAGGGTTGTTGCAGAGGGT
>CAYUHB010000115.1:0-3734 GCA_964444355.1 uncultured Methanosarcinales archaeon | reverse complement strand
GCCACTGGTGTAATTGTTGTGTTTTCTCCAGCTGTTTTCTTGTTTTTTGTTTTCTTTCCAGTTCTTGTTCTAACACTTGTATTGTCTTGCTGAAGTGCTGCTCTTTCTGCAATAGCGCAGAATGCTCGATGCTTAGCTGTCTTTCCTGCGAGATTGTTTGTTCTGCTTGTTTTCTTGTTTGTTCGTATGCTGTTGTGATGTCCTGCATTGGTTTTAGTTGCTGTTCCAGCTGTGCTGTTTTCGTTGTTGTCACTTGAATTTCTTGTATTAACGCATTATGCTGTTGTTCCAGCAGTCCTTTTCTTCTTGCAAGGTCTTCTGCCCGTATTATTTTCATTTGTGCTACTGCTTGTTCTTTTTCCTGCTGTCTTGCTTTTTCTATCTCTTTTTTTATCTGCAGTATTTCCAGTTCTGTTTTTTGTGCTGTTGTGCTGTGTTGTGCCAGTTCTTGCTCTATTTCAGTTATTTTGCCCTTTTCTGTCGTCAGTATCCTGTGTTTGTGGTCTGGTGTTACTTGTTGTAAGCAGGTCGGGCATTCTGATAATACGCTTATTTTGTGTGATGTGTCTGTTGATTGTTTTTTGTTTGCGCTTAGCTCTGCCATTTTCATGCAGGTGAGCCTGTAGTGTTTTTCTTTTTCGAGAAGTTGTTGTGTGTAGTCTGCGCTTTTTGCTGTTTCTACTGTCTTCGGCAGGTCTCTTTGCGCTTCAATTAATTGCTGTGTGATTGTCAAAAATTCTATTTGTGCTGTTTTTTGCTGTTGTTGTCTTGTTAACAGCTGGCTTTTTGCGACGTGCAGTTCTCTTGTAAGCAGTTCTGATTGTTGTTTTTGCTGTTCTATTTTTGTTAGTTCTTGTTTTGTTTGTATTAGCGTGTTTCTTGCAGCAGTAAGCTGTGGTGTTATTGTTTTTATTTGCAGGTTTGCTTCTTCCTGTTCTTTTTTCATTTCGTCTAATTGTGTTTTCTTGTCTTCTGCATCGATTAATACCGCGTCGTATGCTCTTTGTCGTTCTCGTAGCGATTTTGCGTAACTGCCTGCATTTGTTGTTATTCTTTCGTATTTGTCTATTCCGAATACTTTTCTTAGTATTGCTACTCTTTGTTCTTTTTCTTCCTGCAGTATTTTCTTCATTTCTTCTTGTGGTGTGTAAACAGTATATCTGTAAACCAAGTTCTTGCCTTTTGTCAGCAGTTCTGGTGGATACCCTAATAACTCCAGAATATTGCTCTTCAGTTCTGTTGCTGTTGCTTCTTTTTTCACGCCATTGACGAGAATGTATCCTGTGTCTTGTTCTACTGATTTTTTTGTTCTGACCAGTGTTCTTTTTATGGTGTAAATGTCATCATTTAGCTTGAACATTAGTTCTGCGTTTCCTTCCTGGCATCCGTTTCTCAGCAAGGCATTGCCTGACAACTCTCCTCTTAATACCCCGAACAGTGCGAATTCAATTGCCAGAAGTATTGTGCTTTTCCCGCTTCCGATGTCTCCGGAAAGCATTACTGTGCCTGTGGGGAATTCTATCTTGGCGTCTTTGTAACTTCTGATATTTTTGAGTGTTATTGAGATTAGCTGCATTTTCCCCATCGTCTATCTTTTGTTCAGAATTAATAAGGATTTGTGTAGTGTAAAATATGCGCCGGCGGCGGGAGTATCAGAAGCTCCCGCTGGGAACGCTCCATTTGAACCCGCAAGACGCGGTGAAGCGTCGCCAAGTCTTGAGCTTGGTGTCAAACCAGGCTAGACTTCGCCGGCACCCCATCTTTCGATGAGCATAAATGCATAAAGTTTTTATAGGACAGAGTAAACTGAATATTTGCGGTGAAGCGTTGTCAAGTTGGCTTGGTGTCAAACCAGTTTGGACTTCTTTTTTATTCATGATAATATATTATGTTGAACTTCTTAAAGAGCCTATCGACGAGAAAGTTGAAACTATTGCGGCAGAGTCCGTAAGTTTTTCAATAAACTGATGTCAAAGCTGGAAGAATTGCGGCTAAAGCCGAATCCGTCTCGCAAGTTTTAAAAAACTATCTGTCTTATATCCTCTTATGCCTGATAAAGTTGAAGTATTGAAAGGACAGCAGTGTATAATGTGCGGTAAGAAGTCTTTGTCTTTGACAGAGGCCGAGTCAGAGGTTCCTTTTTTTGGCAAGATTTTCCTGTTTAGCATGCATTGCGACAGCTGTCATTATCATAAGGCCGATGTTGAGGCTGCTGACAAGAAGGAGCCTGTGAGGTTCACGTTTGAAATCAACGGCAAGGATGACCTTTCAGTGCGTGTTATCCGTTCCAGTGAGGGAATAATAAAAATTCCTCACGTTGGCAGTATGGAACCGGGTCCTCACGCTGAGGGTTTCATAACGAACATTGAAGGTGTGATAGAAAAATTCAAGAAGCAGATTGAGTCTTTGCGGGATTCTGCTGAAGAGGATGAGGACAGGAAGAAAGCAAAGAATATGCTGAAAAAGCTTCAGAATGTTTTGTGGGGAAGTGAAAAATTAAAGATAATCATTGAAGATCCGACTGGCAACAGTGCCATTGTTTCTGATAAAGCGGTGAGGGAAAAACTATGAACAAGATAAAACCTGAATTGAAGATTGCTGACAAGATGTTGGACCTGAGGACTATGGACACAAATATTATTCTTAATCATCTTGATGAGCAAATCAAGCTGAGAGAAGCTCCTCTTGAGAAGAGAATAAAGAAGTTAATGTCTTAGCGCATTTTTTGCACATTCCATTAGTTCTGGCTCGGTGTCTATTTGTAACTACCATAAGATGACTACAAAACGAAAGCTTTAAATATCTATGTTGTTCTATATGTATCGAGGTAAATGGGGTGCATTTGTTATGAAGCAAGAAACTTTGGATAAAGCAAGAGAATTATTGGGCGAGAGCATGTATGGGTTCTTTCCGCCTTGTTCTCCTAGCGCTGAGCTTCCTGAGTGTGTTCTCGAGGCAAATGATTCTTATTTTGCGAGAATGCAGATGGGTCCATTGGAGATGAACGTTTTCAGTAATCCTGTTGGTATTCATCTTCCTCGTATGAGGACAACCCGAAAAGTTCGTGCTGATGGCCGTTTGGATGCCGAGTCATATTTTATTGTGGTAGAAAAATGAAACCAGTTAGTTTTGGCAGTCTGAGGGAACAGCAGGAATCTGTTGCAAAACAGTTTTCTGGTGAGGATGCTATTAAGCCTGAGGATATCAAGTACATTGCCGGTTTTGATGTTGCTTACAAAGGGGACAAGTGTTTTTGCGCTGCTGTTGTTCTTGACTACAAGACTATGCAGGTTGTTGAGAGAAAAGTTGTTGTTACCAAGGTTCCTATGAATTATGTTCCCGGTTTCTTGGCTTTCCGTGAAGGTCCTCCTATCTGCCAGGCTTATTATGATCTTGAATACGAGCCTGACGTCATTTTGGTTGACGGTCACGGGATTGCTCATCCTGTGAGGTCTGGTCTTGCTGTTTTTGTTGGTGTTGAGCTTGGCAAGCCATGCATTGGTGTTGCGAAAGGCTTGCTTGTCGGTGAAGCTAAAGATGAGGATATTGTTCTTGAGGGTGAAATTGTCGGCAAGTTGGTCAAGACCAAGGAGCACGCCAACCCGTTATGCGTTTCTCCTGGCAACATGATTTCAATAGAGACTGCGGCAGAAATAGTCAGGCATTGTGTTGTTCCGCCTCATAAGATGCCTGAGCCTTTGCATATGGCGCACAGGTTTGCTGATAAGAGCTTG
>CAYUHB010000114.1:0-3742 GCA_964444355.1 uncultured Methanosarcinales archaeon | reverse complement strand
AATATGACGGTCTTCCAACTCTGCAAACTCGCCAGCAAGATAACTCAAAATCTGGTTAAAATCATCCAATTTCAGGTCTTTGTAACAATAACTCTGCTTAACAGTCTTGAACAATTCTCTTTCCTCCCAAACCTGCTCCAAAGCCATACCAATCAACTGCTGAGCAAGAACGTCCAAAGCATTCCTCGGAATGTGAACACGGTCAATCTTTTTCTCAATAGCGCTTTTTAGAAGAACAGCACACTCAACCAAGTCATCACGGTCCATAACAATAATTCTTGATTTAACAGTCTCACTCAAACGATGACCACTACGACCAGCTCTTTGCAGGAAACGAGCAACACTCTTAGGACTGCCAAGACAGATAACAAGGTCAATATAACCAATGTCAATACCGAGCTCCAAAGAAGTTGAACAATTCTTGCTAATAAAACCATTTGCAATATAATTGCCATTTGGTTCAACATTAACCATTGTAAAAACACCATCTAGCTCGCATTCACAAATCTCTTTAATCTCATCCCAATAAATATCCGATTCTGTAAGCCTTTGCAACGTTTCAGGAACGGGCGTACGTTCTTGATATAGATTCAAGAAAAATTTGAGTTGATTTTGTGTAATAGCGCGCGTATTGAGTTCATACTTGACAGGATTAGCGCTTGTTTTCTGCATCGCGTACGTACTAAGCCCTGCCTTGTTTCTCAACTCCCTAAGCGTCTTTCCTAAAGCAGGAATCGTATCTTGGTGACAATGACCGCCATCTTTAATTGCCAACTTATTGAAGCGGGCACTCCAGGGCTTTACTTGCTCAATGAAATTTCTTAAGTGTTCTCCGCCTAAAATGGCCACTGTATATGCGGTTCCTTGTTTTTTGATATACCGCCCGCGGTACAGCTGGTTTTCATCATACTTTTTCCTGCGAATAACTGAAAGAATGCCATATCTCAACAACAATTTGTGCAGGTCCCATGCCATCTTCTGACTGAATGTGGTTAATCCTGCCGAATATATCCTGCCATTTTTTTGCTCAACATAGCCGTCGCCATCAAGATAACCGCTAAGAAATTCCAATCCGTGCTTCTCGCTTAGTTGGAATAATGTTCGAGGAATAGAATTATTAAGGGATTTTTTAATCAATGGAACACCCATTTCTTTCAGAATACCGCATAACAAGGTCGCAGAAAATTTGTCTACAACCACGCCGGTATTACGAATTTCCCTCGTTTTTGAAAGACCAAATTCTTTCTCTAGAATCAACGAATATTTTGTTATCAGGCTAATATCAGAATTGGCAAGATCGAGATGGTGTGATTTCATCGAACCTTCAGCCAGGAAAAAGCCAAGAAATCGGGCAAAATCTGCGCTTATTGTCTTAGATGGAGAAATATAATGACTTTGTTTTTCTGTTCTAATGCCTGTTGCAGACAGGATTGTTTCATCCAAGTTCAGATCGATTTTATGTGATAGTTCTTTGAGCCATTCAAGGCGAATTGGATATACGCCGCGAAGATTGTGAAGAAAGGTAGAGTATCTGATTCCCAGGTTTTTCGCCGATTTTTTAATTGTACCGTATGCGGTGATTATTTTACCCTTTAACTGCCTCAGTGTTTTAGACGGAAATTCAAGATATACGTTCATAGGAAGAAATTCCGAATACCGGATAATTCTTGCATCAACAGGCGCGTTTCTAAGCGTCGCCACGCGCTGTTCATTCGTCAGCTGACCTGCTTCTGCCCAACAAAGAGTGCCGTTTTGTATGGTAAGAAATTTATGATCAGAAGTGCATTTGATTTCCTTGCCGGAACGGGTCCTGATAATAATACCGCGCCCCACATAATCAAGTTTTTGACATCCTTTGCTTGATGATTTTTCTATCCTGAGCGTTTCCATATTTAGCGAACGTACGGGCATTTGTGTCTTTTGAAGCTCTTGTGCACTGAACCATCCTTTTGCCGTCAGTATTTCAGTTTTTCCATCAACGCAAACAACAGCCTTCAACTCACCATTCCTCAACTTGTTCTCAATCTCCAAACGGCTTCTTTTACTCATACTGCCGTGATGAGTGCCAATATTACCAAGGTACTTGCTTGGAAAACGGTTTTTCAAATGGTCAACAACACGCTCAGTAGCGCTTCTGGTGTTAGTAAAAATTAAAGTCGTCTTGTGCTCCTGAATCAACTGGTCAATCAAAGTGTACATCGCGTGATGCGCATCAGCGTGAGGAGTGTCAATAAGATTGTCAACAGGCGAGAGAACTTTCAAATCAGAGTTTTTCAAGAACTGAATGTCAACAACCTTGCAAGACCTGTCGCCAACAAGAAAATTCGCAATCTCATCAATAGGAGCAACAGTAGCGCTCAAACCAACACGGCACAAGCCAGGAGAAATATGCTGAAGCCGCTCTAATGATAATGACAAGTGAGTGCCGCGCTTGTTTTCAGCCAAAGCGTGAATCTCATCAACAATACACCACTCAACATCCATCAAATGGTTACGAAACTTGGTTGAAGAAAGCAAGATGGCTAATGATTCCGGAGTTGTTATAAGAATGTGAGGAGGCTTTGCAAGCATCTTAGACTTTTCAGCCTGAGTTGTATCACCAGTACGCACAGCAACACGAATGCCAAGCTTTTTGCCAGCAATGTTCTCGATTTGTTCAAGAGGTGTGATAAGGTTAACTTTTATGTCTGTAGCTAACGCTTTCAGCGGAGAAATATAGACACAATACACCTTGTCCTGCAAAACACCCTTCTCAGCACTATCAACAAGCTCGTTAAGAATGGACAGGAATGCAGTGAGCGTTTTTGTAGCGCCAGTAGGAGCTGAAACAAGAATGTTGTTCCTGGAATGAATCTCAAACACGCCAAACAACTGCGGAGAAGAAAAATTCGGGAAACGAGAGTAAAACCACTGCTTGACAGTCGGGTTTAGAATGCCCTCTACCTCTGTCTTGGTGTTAGGCTGCTCCTTCCTCACAATTAAATTATTTTCCATATAGTAAATAATTAATAAACGGTTTTACAACAATATAGCTAAACAGACGGTATAAAAAGTTTATGGTGCAAGCTGTGAATTCAGAATTCGCAAGAGATCTTGATTTTTTTTATAACCTTCAACAATGGTCTTCGCCCATTTGCCTACATAACCTCTATCAAAGCAAACTTGCAGATTCTCATAAAACTCCTTCATTGGTATCTCTTCAGGATGATTTCTTGCTATAGCCCACGCATCAGAAAGATTCTTTTTATCATATCTCTCTAGTTTCTTCATTTTATCAGTATATTTTTCGCCCATTTCGGCAAGCATGACTGTTACTGGAAAAAGAGTCTCTGGCATTTCCTGCATTAAGAAACTTTTTTCTTTTTCTGCTAATCTACATATTGCTGCATGTGCTTCTGAATTTGCGCTTCTTAGATATGTTTTAAATTCTTCAAAAAGTTTAGGATCAAATCTTCCTTCAATAACATCATAAATAGCAGCATAGGCATGCATCATTGATATTCCACTATCTAAAAGATGCCATTCATTGCCAAAAATACCATTCCAGCCAGAATCAAGCCAGTTTTCAGCTATCATACCAATAATGGCTGGACGATCTTTATACTTTTCTGATATCACTTTAAATCCTTCACCATATATTCCTACAAATTTTTTCGGAGAATCTTTTTTATTCATATCACTGATTTTCAAAGCAGTAGTTGTCACTCCTGATATTATTTCAGGTTTATCTTTATAATCATAT
>CAYUHB010000113.1:0-3756 GCA_964444355.1 uncultured Methanosarcinales archaeon | reverse complement strand
AAGTTTGAAAAACCATCAATAGAGTCAAACTTCTCTAAGAGGACTTTGACTAAAACATAGGTTATTCAAAGTCCTCAATAAAGCGTTGTGGTAAACTTATCAGCATCAACGTGGAAAGGACGCTTGTCATCACGCTCCAGATAAGAAGAAAGAACTTTAGCAATAAACACGACATTATCGCCAAACTCCTTTTCTTCTATCACTTCGCACTCCAGCCAGCCTAACGCTTCTTTCAGTTTGAAACAGTCCACTAATTTTTCGCAAGCAATCTCGTGAACGCCAAGAGCATCACACTTCTCCAAAAACTCGCCTGAAATGCCCATGGCGCGCTTGACGACATTAACCATTGAAAATGGGATGAAATTCACAACAAAACAGCCGCTATTGCGGATAATAGAAACAGCCATCAAATCCTTGTGAAGCGAAATTGAGTACATCGGCGGATGAGAAGAAACAGGACTATGCCATTGCAAAGGAACAACGTCATCCTTCTCTTCTAGCTTGCCCACAACAGTATATTTGCCACGGCAAGTGATAAGAACAGTTTGACGAGGGTTATAGATTAACATATTTCAGAATCCTCTTATCATTCAAGCTTTTAACAATGAGATTTGCCTTTTTCAGCTTTGAAGCAGGATTGGTGTTAGTTACAGCAATACATTTCATTTTAGCATTTTTAGCTGCTTCAACGCCAGGAATGCTGTCCTCAATAACAACACAATCCTTTGGCTTGACCTTCAAACGCTTCGCGGCCAGCAAATAAACATCAGGAGCAGGCTTGCGCATTTGAGCATCCTCAAAAGTCACAAAAACGTCAAAACCCCCGATGCCAAACCTTTTCTTAGCGCGCCTGACCATAAACATCGGTGCAGAGGTAACCAAGGCAAGCAAAAATCCCTTCTTCTTCAGCCTGGAAACAAGCTGTTTGGCACAAGGATAAAGCCTTGATTTCTTGTACAACTCATCATAGTAATGATCACGAACAGCAACGAATTTCTTGAAATCAAACGAATATTTTTTCATCAGAATCTTGGTATAATCAGCAGGATGCCTGCCAATGATAAACTTTTTTTCCTTACCAGAAAGCCTTATACCAAAATCAAGAAAAGCACGAACACCGGCGCCAACATTGGCAAACTCAGAATCAACAATCACGCCATCCAAATCAAACAAGACGGCCTTCATCTTCGTCTGCGGTAAGCCTCAATATAATAACCAACAATGCCCATAACCATCAAAACAGCAAAAGCAACAGTGGTCACGGCATAAACGTTCAAGCCGAGGAAACGCATAACAGGAATCAGGAAAACAGTGGTGATGGAAGCGGCAATAACCTCAACAAGAATAACAGCAGTCAAAGCGTGAGCGGCAATATTCAACATCTGCTTCCAGCGCAAACGATACCTTGACAATTCCATAATAATAAAAAAGAAAGTGCCAAACACCAAAACCATAACGAAATACTTCAACCAAATACGAACGTAAAGCAGCAAAGCAATGCCGGGAAGCATCATAATAAGCAAAGCAGACAAGAAACCACTCACCCTGGGCTTATTAGCAGACCAGTCCTTCAACTGAGCACGAGGAATGCTCTTAGGAGAAATAAAACGATACTTGATAGTTTCCTTGTCAATAACAAATATCTCCTTAGTCATAGTAAGATTGGCATTAAAGTCAACAACAACCCAAGGATTATGCCTGGGAATCGCCACTGGAGCAGACTGAGTAACATTGCCAGACAATGAGAAAACATCAAACTTTGAAAGCTCACTCTCAATATTATCCTTCAGCAAAAAAAGCCGGGGAACAAACAAGATGCCGGCAAGAATGAAAGCAATAAGAAGAACCTTGCTCATAAAATACAGGCTTTTAATAAAAGGCTTTTCAGCAAGCTGATGATACCTAGGCGGGTAAAACGACCAGACAACCTCTTTTACGAACTCCGGAACACGCATATAATACCCCCCGTTATCTGGTTATTTAAATATTTCTCAAAAGATTTTAATACAAACCCGAAAAGCCATTAAAATATGGAAAGATTAGAGTTTGAATTAGAAACAAGAGATGCGGCAGAACAGTTCAGAAAAGAACTGGAAGCAAAAATCCCGGCAAACCTGAAAAGAGAAAACTGGCACTATTCCAACGAAAAACACGGAATGGACTTCTTTCACGAGACCTTTCAAAACGCAGGACGCATAGAAGGAACGTACAGCTATGAATTAACACCAGACGGCAAATACATATGCATACTTGATTTGAGAGACTTGCCGGGAACTACAATAGAAGTCCCAGGAAAAATAATCACCCCAAACACATTCGAATTCTATACAGAGGCGCCTGAGTTCTTGCACTTAATGAGAAACGGAATAGCAGAAGAATTCCAAAAAAGAGGCTTTGAGCTTCTCCCGACAACAGGCAGACACTATCCGGCATTCGCCTTATCACACCAAGCAATCTCAAAAGACCGAGAGTTAGTCGTCAGGTATGATTTGGAAAGAAACGGAAATGACTATTTGTGCCATTTAGACAGCAAACTGACAAGAGAAGAGTATGAACAAATAAAAGATTTAATGCAGGAATGGACAGAGCCAGTATTCATGCAAAACTTTTTTTAGCAAAAAACACAACATCATACGTCTCCTCAATACGCTTGTGAACCGGCAAAGCTGACATAATAGCTTCCTCAATCTCCTTAAACTTCTGAGCCTTCTTGAAAACAGAGATAACCACGTCACGCCTTGAAACACGCATCATCTCCAGCAAAGCCTTTTTAATGTCGGAAAAATGGTGAATGGCAGTCATTGACATCACAATATCAAAAGAATTCGCAGGAAAAGGAAGCTTCTCAGCAAAACCCTGCACAACAGGAATCTGGGCAAGCTTCAACAACTCAAAAGAAGGATCAATGCCAACCTTCTCACAGCCAAAAACAGACAAGGCACGGGCAGTGCCGCAGCCGACATCCAGCAAAACATCAGAAGGCTTAACCTCAAGATTCTGCAGAATAAATTTGGCCTTGCTCAACTGCTCCTCGCCATGAAGCTCATCATAACCAGAAGCAATCTGATCATAATAACCACCTTCCATAAAAGCCAGTATGTACGCAAACTTTAAAAATCATTTGGCATAATCAAGAGTTATGCCGCTCAAACAACCAGAATCAGTGGACGAATGCGTCTACTTCACAAGACGAACAATAGACAAAGGACACGTAATGTGCTGGGTATTCAAGGAAAAATGCCCAAAATGCGGAAAAGCACTCATGAGCAAGCCAAAAGAAAACGGCAAGGTAAAGATAAGAGCAAAAGAATACGTCTGCCCGGAATGCGGACACACAGTTGAAAAACAAGAATATGAAGACACATTGACGGCAAATGTTGTGTATACCTGCCAGTTCTGCGGTTATCAAGGAGAAATACAAATACCCTTCAAAAGAAAAACATACCTGGGAGCAAAAGCGCTAGTCTTCGAATGCGCCAAATGCAAGCAAAAAATAGCGATAACAAAGAAATTAAAAGAAATCGGCAAAAAAGGCGACGTGCCTGAAGAAGATTAAAACTTCTCCAATACTTTATTCAGGGCTGCTGCAAACTCGCGGATAGACTGATAACGTAAAATATGATTAAATGCAACTGCCTCCATACAAACAGGTTTTAACGGTTCTGGAATGCTGTTGCTCCCAAAAATCATTTTAGGAAAATCAATCCGGATTTCGCGATCCAAGTGTTTCTCATCAACTTTAGCAGGGGGCAGATA
>CAYUHB010000112.1:0-3770 GCA_964444355.1 uncultured Methanosarcinales archaeon | reverse complement strand
TCGTTTGTTACTGTTATGTCGCCCATTGAATCTACTATCATTTTGTCCATTCCTTTGGGTCCTAGTGTTGTTCGCACAGTTTCAGCTACAAGTTTTGCAGCCATTATGTTGTTTCTTTGCGCGTTCTTGCCTGTAGTTCGTTGAGTGCCTTCCGGCAGGATAAAGATAGGTTGTATTTCTCTTGTCATGTTAAATCCCCCTCAGATTGTTTTTTAGATGGCGTGTTTAAAAGGTTTGCGCTAAAACCGCTTTTTCCAGCCCTAATGCCTCGTTTGGTTTTGCCGTGCCTATGAAGAATCTTGCCTTGGCAGCTACCTGTCTTGTTTTGCCTTCTTTTTTCCTCGCCAGTAGAATGTCCACCGAGCCTACGCTTTTTGTTTTTCTGACATTTCCTATTCCTATGCTGACCCTTTCTCCTGCTTGCAATGGATTGTGGTTGTAGAAGGTGACTGTTTGTTCTAGGTATATGGGCATTCCTGCAGGCAATATTTTATTTTTTTTGTTATAGCTTTGGAGTGCAGGTGATGCAAGGCCGAATGCCAGCATTAGCAGGTCTCCGAATCTGCCAATTGCGAATCCGAAATCCTGCAAGTCTGATTCCCTGAGCTGATATGAGTACCATTCATACTCTGGAGGGTCTTTCCCAAGCTCTTTTCTTTCGGGAAATCCGTAGGTCAGTGCTGCTTCTACTGCCAGTTTATCGCCTGAAAAAACCGGAACTTCCATTGTTAAAATATTGTTGTGAATCTCCGCAGTTGTTTTTTCTGGTCGCTTTTCGTCGTGAATCTGCGCAGCTATTTTTTCTGGTAGCCTTATTTCTGAGTCGTTTTCTATCGGTTCCTTGAACCTGCATTTTATTCTTATGCAGTCAAATCCATATCCGCTCGAGCTCACTAAAACGTCTGCTGCTTCTCTCAGCCAGGCGGTTATTTGGCTTCCATAAACGTATCTTTCGTGGAACTTGTTATAGTCTTTTGTTGCATTGCCGAATGCTTCAACGCGCTCTTCCGTTATTAAGAATGGTGAAATGTCTGCTGTTGATAATTCTGTTGTTGTCATCTTCACTCAACTTTGGCTTTTTTTATTATTATATTTAAATCTTGCCATAAGCAATATAAACAGGAAGCGTATTGCTTTATTTATGATTATTACCATCTCCGGCACTGCTGGCAGCGGAAAGTCTACTGTTGCCAAAGCCGTTGCAAAAGAGTTCAGGCTGAAGCATTATTCTGCCGGCGATTTTATGCGTGAGCTTGCTTCTTCTAAGAAGATTTCTCTTATCGAGATTGGAAGGCTTGCAGAAAAAGATGTTTCAATTGACCGGAAGATTGATGAGTGCACAAAAAAACTTGCAAAAGAAGATAATTTTGTTATTGATTCCCGTCTTGCTTTTCATTTCCTTCCCAAAGCCATCAAGATTTTCCTGAAAGTTGCTCCTGGGATTGCTGCAAAGCGGATTTGGAAGGATATTAAGGAAAATAAGAGGGGTGTTGAGCGGTTTGGTTCTGAAAAGGAGGTTTTGGCAGGCATTCTGAAGCGCCAGAACAGTGAAGTGAAGAGGTACAAAAAGTATTACGATCTTGATTATTTGGATGAGAAGAATTATGATTTTGTTCTGGATACTTCTAAGCTGAACATTGAAGAATCTATTGAAGAAACTTTAAAGTTCATAGATGACTTTGCATAACTATTGTTTTTCAAGACATTCATTCAAAGTCATCTTAGAGAATTTTGACTATTTGATGTTTACTCAAAATTCTCTATAAGAAAAAAAATAATTTAATAACTCAATAGGTCGTGCAGCAGAGTTCTATCTGGCAGCTGTTTCCCCACATTGTCTGCTTTGAAACGCAGGTGCTGATTTCTATTGGTCCTTCCAGCTCTTTCGGGCAGTCTGTTTGTACTGCTACTAATGCGTTTGTGAATGCCATTTTGCACTTGCCTGCTGGTACGTGTGCGCTTAATGCATATCCTACATCTCCTGTTCTGCAGCATTGCGGTTGTTGTTCTGTCTGTTGTCCTGGGTAAGAAACCTTTTGTATTTGCGCCATTCCTGATGGTCCGTATTCGAAAATCAGGAATGTGCCTATTGCTGCCAATACGAGCACTGCTATTAGAACTGCTGTTGTTTGACCTCTCATTTTTGAGTACCTCTTTTGTTTTGAATTTGATAGCGTTGCCTGCTTTAAATATCTTCTGAAAAGTGAAGTTTTTTAAATAAATCCTAGTCCTATTCCGCTATGCCTATCAAAAAGCATGATTTTGTGGAATTGGAGTATACCGGCCGTTTGAAGGAAGGTAATCTGGTATTTGATACTACTGATGAAAAGACTGCGAAGGATGCGCAGATTTTTTCTGAAAAGTCTCAGTATTGTCCGATTGTTATCTGCATCGGCGAGCATATGATTTTGAGGGCTATTGATGAGTTTTTGGAAGGAAAAGAGCCTGGCAAATACACGCTTGAACTGCCTGCTGAGAAAGCTTTTGGCAGAAAGTCTGCGGAGCTTGTAAAGATGATTCCCGCAAGCAGGTTTGCTGAGCAGGGTATCAGGCCTGTTCCTGGTTTGCGTTTGAACATTGACAATTATGTGGGGATTGTTAAGACTGTGAGAGGTGGCAGGACTGTTGTTGATTTTAATCATCCTCTTTCAGGCAGGGATGTTGTTTACGAGCTGAAAATCAGCAAGCTTGTTGATGACAAAAAGGTTCAGGTTGAGTCTTTGCTGAGGGGTTTGCTTGGAGTTCAGGCTCCTGTTGTTGTTCAGGAAAAAAGGGTTGTTATTTCTTTTCCTGCTGAACTGCCTGAAAAGTTAAGCTCAGAATTGGCGAAGAAAATTTTCGAGCTCACAGATTTGGAAGTTGCTTTTGAAGTCAAGAAAGAGGAAAAGTAGAAAATATATTCTGTTCTGACGTAATGCTTATATAGTAATTCATTCTCTAAAAATTCATTGACAAAGGGGGACAAATGGATTTCATAAAAACTCAGCAAAGTTCTAATGACCCGAAGCTGGTGCAGAGGCCTTCAAATGCCAATCCTTTGGATACTGAACTGCAGGAGCTTCTTTCTAAACAGCACGCCAGCATTAAGGTTATTGGTTGTGGCGGTGCAGGCAATAATACGATTAACAGGATTACAGAAGTTGGCGTTCATGGTGCTGAGACTATTGCTGTTAACACTGATGCTCAGGACTTGCTGTACACTACTGCTGACAAGAAGATTTTGATTGGCAGGGAAGTTACTAAAGGTTTGGGTGCTGGTTCTGATCCTCGTGTTGGTGAAGAGGCTGCAAGGGAGAGCGAGCACGATCTCAAGAATTCAATGCAGGGTGCTGATATGGTTTTTGTTACGTGCGGTCTTGGAGGAGGCACCGGCACTGGTTCTGCTCCTGTTATTGCTGATACTGCCAAGAAGATGGGCGCTTTGACTGTCGCTATTGTGACTATGCCTTTTACAATGGAGGGAAATCGTCGTTATGAGAATGCTGTTATTGGTCTTGAGAAGCTTCAGCAGTTTGTTGATACTTTGATTGTGATTCCTAATGACAAGCTTCTTGAGCTTGCTCCTGATCTTCCTTTGCATACTGCGTTCAAGGTTGCTGATGAGATTTTGACTAATGCTGTTAAGGGAATTGCTGAATTGGTCACGAAAGCAGGTCTTGTTAATTTGGATTTTGCTGACATCAGGGCAGTTATGTCTAATGGCGGTGTTGCTTTGATTGGTGTTGGCGAGAGTGATTCTGAGAATCGTGCTGTTGAGGCTGTTGAGAAAG
>CAYUHB010000111.1:0-3787 GCA_964444355.1 uncultured Methanosarcinales archaeon | reverse complement strand
AAGAAAAAAAAGCGGTGAAAGAAGTCCTGCACAAGTACCGCTCACTTTCTGAAGGGGAATTGCTTAGAGAGCTTACCAAGATAGTAGAAGCAAACAAAGGAGTGCCGATAAACGCTTTGATAGGAAAAGCAATGGCAGAACTAAGAGGCAAGGCTTCTGGTCAGAAAATCGTGGAATTTATCAAGAAACTAACTAAATCCTCTTAGAAAAACTCTCAATCGGCTCAAAATAATACGCTTTTTCAGGCTTTTTGATAATGAGCTTTGATATAACCATTACTGCAATTCCAAACAGGATTCCGAGGCTGTTAAATATCAGGTCCCATCCGGTGTTTATCCACCCGCCGCCGATAGCTTCAATCAGGCTGTTTCCCTCCATACCCGCCACACTATCGCCTGCACCAAACATAAGCGCACCTTCACCAAAGCCAAGATTAAGGTAGCCAAGGAATTCCGACATTTCAACTACTGCTCCGACACCAAATGCCGCAAGGAATACCGCGATTAATATCAAGAGATTCTTTCTAGTGAACCATTTCACATCAGCCCACTGACTGAAAAAATTGAAAAACAGCAATCCGAACGGCAATTCTCCAAAGAAATGCGTGATGTGATCCCATTGAATCGGAACGGGCGATATGTAATACCACCCAAAAATACCACAAGAATGCAAAATATGACCAATGATAAGCAGGGTGAAAATAGGAGCGTTCATCCTGAAAACCTTGTAAGTCCAAGCATAAAACAAGGTCAAACCAATGAAAATAAGAAGGTCAGGAATAAAACCAGTAATGCCATTTATGTAAGCCAGAGCTATCATTACAAGAAAAATCAGAACGCTTACTGCCGTTATAATCCGCACCTGGTTGTCCATGCTCCCCCGACGTGAAGCCTGCGGTTTCTCGTATATAAAATTAGCGCAACCTTTATAAAGGATTCAGAGGTCATTTAAAGCATATGCTACAGTACCTATTATGGGGAATTTCATTCATTTCACTATGGCTGGTAATCGTCTGGCTGAACTTCCTGTACGCAAAACCAGCCAGAAAAAAAGTTCTAAGCACACTGAGCATCAGCATACCTGTATTCAGCAGAAACAATGACAAAGACCCAATCAGAACAATAAAATCAGTATTCTCAGCAGGGTACCCAAAGGAATTATTGGACGTCATTGTCGTAGATGACGGAAGCGTTGACAATTCATTACAAAAAATGCGCAAATTCCAAAAAGCACACCCTGAAATGCCATTCAGATTACTTCACAAAGAAAACGGCGGAAAAGCCTCTGCTTTGAATGCTGCATTAAAAAAAGCAACAGGCAAATTCTTTGCCGTAATCGATGCAGACAGCATGATTTCAAAAGACAGCATTGCAATATCACTATCAAATTTTGCAGACAAAAAAATCGGCGCAGTAATCAGCAGAATTCGAGTTGAGAAGCCAAAAAGCTTTTTGGAAAGACTGCAAAGAATAGAGTACATCATGTCAAGCATGATAAGAAAGATAATGTCAAACTTCGGCACGCTATCCATGACTCCAGGAGTTCTTTCAATGTACAAAACTTCAATCATCAGAAAACTTGGCGGGTTCACCCCGGACAGGAACAACCTTACCGAAGACCTCGAAATCGCAATGCGCCTGAAATACAACGGCTATGACATCAGAATGGAACCGGAAAGCATCACATACACCCGAGTTCCAACAACACTATCCGAGCTATGGCGCCAGCGCATCAGATGGACAAGAGGATACATCTTCAACCACTGGAACTACAGAAGCATGTTCTTCTCATCAAAACACGGCATATTCGGAATATTCCAGCTGCCCGTCAACGTACTGGCAGTATTAATTCTGATGCTGAATATCGGAATAATCTCATACGATTTGCTGAACAGACTGTTCGACTTTGTTTTCAGAAGCTTCACAATACCAGGCTATTTCCTTGACAGGATACTAAGCTTTCCGACATTGAAAGAATTCATCCTTGCACGCAACGTACAGGTATATCTGCCAATCCTGATTGCATTTATACTCGGAACTTATCTGATTATTTTTGCGCACAGATTCTTCAAAGAACACCTCCGCGGAGAGCTTACTCCCTTGATTTCCTACGTCATTGTAATGCCTTACTTCTCAACCCTTAACTGGGTTTCTTCAATCTGGCAGGAAGCAGTCAGGGCAAAAAGAAAGTGGTAATTACAGCGTCACAAAATTAGCAGCCCAAAGCATACCCTCATCAGCGTGATAGAATAACGATTTGTAAGGCTTGCTGTTCCGGTATACTTCATACAAAGTGCCATATTTCTCTATGATTATCGCATAATTCGCCTTGTATTTCCTGGCAAGAACAGGATTGTACTTCTTAACAGCTTTCATCCAGATAAAACCAAGAAGAGGCCAAACAGCATCAGTTTCCCAGCCTGGCACAAAAAACTCCTCTGCAATCATCTTCTGTTTGCTCCCATACGACAACGGTAGTTCATCATGCAATATTTTCAAGGTTTTACTGAAATCCTTTCCAACACCAAGCCAGTACGGCAACGCATTTGCATCACCACTAGGCGCTAAACTAGCTCTATCATCGCGATAGTAACCAATCCAGTAAGTGCCAAGAGTCTTAACAAGCTCTTTTTCTGAATAAGCAAACTTAAATCCGAGTTTTTTTGCTTCCCTTGCCAACAGAATAGACATACAATGATCATAACAACTGCTGCTGCGCACGGCATAATCCCTCATACCCGAGAATTGCGCGCTCCTAACCCTGCCATCCTCCAAGACAATATGCCCAAACGCGTCAATCTCCCTCTGCAAAAAAGTCTTGTATTTTTTAATGAGCTCTTTATCATCCGCAACCCTTAATGCGTGCAGAATTAATGCAACAGAATCAGGACTGTAAACGTTTGGAAAAGAGAATGGCACACCCTCCCTGCTGATAGCTGTTTTAATGCCTGTTTTTGAGAATTTTTCAAGCGCGTAGGCTAAAGTCCGTCTTACTTCATTCAGGTATCCTAACTTGACAAGACTTTCAACACAATAACCGAAGTCTCTTGCCCAGAATTCCCTGTAATGATGCGTGCTAGTCTGGAAGTACTCTCCATTCCAGCAGTTTTTCACTATTTGCCTGCAGATTTGTTCTGCATTACCCTGATATCTTGCTGGTCCTTTGATTTTCTGGTTTACAGATGCCAGGAAATATCTGACACCTTGCATAACGTGTATCAAGCTATACATTTTACGCGCCTGATGGGATTCGAACCCACGATCTTTCGGTTAGGAACCGAACGCTCAAATCCAAGCTAAGCTGCAGGCGCACAACAATATTTTCCTTCGAAGATTATTTAAAGCTTTATCTTTCCCGACGACATATGTACATCATAAAGCACACGCCGGAAGACTTTGCAGTTGAAGAAGTCAGCACAGTCCAAACCAGTAGTTCAGGCAAATATTTGTATTTCAGATTATGGAAAGAAGACGTTTCAACAATGGAAGCGCTAAGACGACTGTCTATGGCTTGGCACATCCCGCTTAACGCGCTATCCTGCGCAGGCAACAAAGACAAAAAAGCAATAACAGAACAAACCTGCGGAGCTTATGGAATAGGCAAGGACACGGTTGAGAAGACGAACCTTCACGACATCAAATGCACTTTTCTCGGATATGGTGATGAGCCTGTTCATCTCGGCCAGCTGGAGGGCAACAAGTTCAAGATTGTGCTTAGAAATCTGGATAAACTGCCAAAGATAACACCAAAATTCAGAAATTTATTCGGCGAACAAAGATTCAGCACA
>CAYUHB010000110.1:0-3787 GCA_964444355.1 uncultured Methanosarcinales archaeon | reverse complement strand
AACGATGACACCAACAAGCACAATGGTCGTACCAGCCGGGCAAACACAAACAATCTTTGTCAACGTGCAATTAAGCGAAGACGTACCAGCAGGCGCGCACTCACTGGCAGCAACAGTAAGCTCAGGCGAGCACACACAGGAACTAACATTGACCACAAACGTGCTTCAAAGCAAATCAACAGCAAGAAGCGTGTTTGAAACAATACTGATCGTACTTGTGGTTTTGCTCGTCATACTCGGCATAGTACTCGGCATTGCACACTTGAGAAACAAGGAACAAGCCGAAACATACTACTAAAAGTCAAGTTGGGACCATGCAGAAATCCACAATCATTTTTTTATTATTAATAGCACTTCTACCAAGCGTCAGCGCCAGCTTTCTGGCATTCGGAGACACTTCAATCTCGATTGAGCCGTGCAACACAGCCATAAGAAACGTCACAATACAAAATACAGGACAAGAACAAGCAACCTA
Organism: uncultured Methanosarcinales archaeon; assembly: GCA_964444355.1. GTDB lineage: Archaea > Nanobdellota > Nanobdellia > Woesearchaeales > ARS49 > CABMGU01. Next base: position 3,312 of record CAYUHB010000110.1, on the reverse strand, counting down.
CAGCATAAGCGTTGACGGAGAAGGAAGCGATTACATCACATTCTCAGCAATAAACTTCGTTCTGCAACCAGGACAATACGCCACAGTAAACGCGTATTACAAAATACCCTGCGACATAGAAACAGGAACTTACCCAGTAAAAATCTACTTCAGCGACGGACAGGAAGAACAGGAACTAGCACAAGAACTCAAAACCTCAATGCCTGAAAACATAAACATAACCACAAAAGAAACAACAGCAGTAATAGAACCCTGCAACACCGCAGCCTACACAATAGAACTATCCAATCAGGCAAACTTCACAGAAATATACACAATAACAGCAGAAGGACACCCAAACGTCCACGTAAGCGAAAAACAAGCAGTGCTAAAAGGCGGAGAAAAGAAAAACATAATCATAAGCGTAACGCCAGACGACTGCACACAATCAGGCATTTACCAGCTAACAGCACAGTTTGAAACAGAAAAATCAGGACAATACAAAGAGCAAAAACTCGAACTCATCATCAAAGCAACAGACGTGCCAACACTTGCAGAAGGAACCAGCAAGATAAGAACAGACTACACAGACAGCACGGCAGAACTCACAATACAAAACACAGGCGACAGAACAACCACGTACAAACTGTCAGCAGAAGGAATAACCTGGGCAACAATAAGCCCAAATACCGTCTCAGTTAGTCCAGGAGAAACAAAAACACTCGCGCTAAGACTAAAACCAACACAAGAAGTTCCAAAAGGAGAATACCAGCTCACCTTCACAGCAACAGTAGACCAAACAGGAATCAAGTACACAAAAGAAATAACAATCAAACTACAACCGCCAACATTCACAGAAAGAAACCCCGCAGTCGTACTGGCTCTCGTGATAGTAATTCTGGCAGTATTAGCTGGCATATTCTTCGGTGTCAAATACGCGCGAAGCCCGCAATTCAAGGAATCACTCAAAAGATGGAAGGAACAGCGCAAAGAAAGGGCAGAAAAACGAAGACAAATAAGAGAAAAAATCGAAGCAATACGCAAAGCAAGAGAACAAAAACGAATAGAACTCCTAAATAAAAGAAAAGAACAACAAGAAAAAGAACAAAAACGCAAACAAGCAGAACAGGAACGAATCAAGAAACAACTGCAAAGACAGTTGGAAAGAGACTTCAAGAAAGAATACCACGTTGTCGCAAAAAAAGACATAGTCACAGGAAAAAGCAAGAAAAACATACTAAAAATACTGGCAGTCATCATCGGAATAATAATATTAATTCTCATAGCAGGAAGCTGGAAAATACTCGCGCCAAACCTCCAATACGTAACAATGGGACTGGCAATACTGTGCGTAATATTCATTGCAAAAAAACTATCCAGAAACAAAATAATCAAGGCAAACTGGAAAATGCTCCTGGAAAAACAAACAGTCGCCCTAAAAGCCTGGAATGACGGACTATCACACCTCAGCATAACAGCAAAACAACCAATCAAAAACATCAAACTGCTAATCAAAAAAACAAAACCAAGCACAGCACCATCACCAGCAATATACCAAACATTCCAGATAAAAACAAACACGCCAGAAGCCCTGACATACAAAGCAACATTCACAATATCAAAAAAATGGCTTGCGCGCAAGCACGCAGAAGAACTGAAACTGGGAAGATACAACCAGGACTGGACAACAATCCCACTCAAAAAAACAGGAGAAGACAAGAAAGTCATACATTACACTGCAGAACTAAACAAAACAGGCACATACTGCATATACGCAAAAACCAAAAAACAGCCATTCAAACCAACAAGCACAACACGCAAGCTCATATACGGAATACTCGCCATAGCACTAATAACAGGCATAGCAGTCATAATAGCACCACAACAATCAATCATAACATACGGAATACCACAACAGTCCTGGAAACAAGATACAGTAAACAAAATTGACCTAAGCAAATACTTCAGCGACCCAGACGGAGACAAACTAACCTATACAACAACAGAAACAAAACACATCACAATAGACTTCTCAGGAAGCACAGCATACTTCACACCAGAAACAGGATGGACAGGCGAAGAAAGAATAAGATTCATCGCAAACGACACCAAAGGAGGACAAATAGCAAGCAACACAGTAACACTAAAAGTACAAAAACAGCTAATCTCAATGAAATACCAACCCTATGTCGCAATAGTTCTCTCAGTAATAGCCATACTGCTCCTATTATGGATAGCACGTTCTCAGCGCTCAAAGAATAAGTAATAATTCATACAGCATGCCAACAGCGAAAAGCAAGATTAAAGCGCCATAACCAATCCAATTCATCCTAACCTGATACTCAGGCTTACGCTCAGAATGCTTTCTGGCTTTCATATGCATCAAAACAACAGTAATGCCTGCAATACCGCCAGCAAAAGTGCCTGCAACTTCCAAAGCACCAATAAAAGAACGAACTCCAAGCAAAATCAGCAAGCCAGGAACAACCATAGTCAAAGCCCAAGCCTCCCAGTGAGGCAGGTTAAAATCAAAACGAAACATATCCTTCAAAGCATACCCCAAAGCGATAAAAGAAGACGCCATGGCAAGAATGGCAAACAAATGCAGTAAAACAAAACCAACCCCGCCAATCGCGGAAGCGATACCAATAGTGGCAACATCAGTGGCAAAGCCGCCAGACAAACCAACAACAGCAGCAGTAAACAAAACGTAAACCGCTATCGGAATAAGTGAGCCGATAATAATAACGCGCTTAGTAAGCAATTTGAACTTCTTCATCTCCTCACGCACTTCAGGAATGGCGGCAGTACCAACAAAAGCAAACAAAATAACGCCATAAGGCACCAACAGCTTATCCCACGCAAAACCAACAAAACGGTCAGCAGAAAAATGAATAGAAGAGAACAAAAGCACCAGGATAATCGCGAAAATAAAAAACTTCACAGCCTCCATCAGCAATTCGGACTTTTCAAGAATAGAAAGCCCGCCATACACCAGCAAAGCCATAAGAACGTAGAATAAAACAGCCCACAACCAAAGAGAACCGCCAAAAATAGACTGCAGACTCTCACCAACACCCAAAGTATAAGCAATCATAGCGCCATAAATTCCAATAAACATGGACAAAGTCATCACGTATTTCCCAGGCTTGCCAAGATATTTACCAGCATAACCCGCAAGCTGGTGAGTCTTACTGGAACGCAGACTAATCTCGCCAACAAGCAAGTGCACAAACAAAGTAGCAATGCCAAGCACAACAAGAACCAGCATGCCAGTCCAAAAGCCAGAGCGGACAACAACATAAGGAATACCAAGAACACCAGCACCAATAA
>CAYUHB010000109.1:0-3803 GCA_964444355.1 uncultured Methanosarcinales archaeon | reverse complement strand
TTCAATTTGCAATCAAACAAAACATCAACCTTTGAAGAAGCAGACAACTCATAAAAGAAAACAGGCAAACGATGAGCAAACCAAAAAGACTCCTGAACACCATCACGATCGCGGGAAACCTTCCAAAACTCATTCAAAATAGCACCAGGAGCCCCCTTTAAATCAAAATGAGCAACAGTCTTGAAAACATCACTGCCATCAGAAAAAAACAAGCCCTGATAACGGGACTTAATCCCGAACAATCCAAAACTGCCAGAGGTATTAGAGACAAGGAAGCTCATTCTTCACCCCTATAAAATTTCGCAGCATCTTCCGGAGCAACAGAATTAATGATAACGCCGGAGCAAAGCTCAAAACCAGCCCAAATAGCAACCCTTGGACAGATTTCAACATGGAAATGAAAGTCCTCGCCCTTAGGACCGTACTGGACAAGCATATTGTAATCAAAGCCAGCATCGTAGACTTTTCTGAGAACCTTCACAAGAACGTCAGCAAGACCTGAAAAATTAACATCCTCAAAACGGGAAACGTGCGTCTTAGGGAAAATCCAGACCTCGTAATTAAACCGGGAAGCATAAGGGCAGAAAGCGACAAAATCAGAATTCTCAAAACACAAACGACCGCTGTTCATCTCAGACCGCACAATAGAACAATACGGACAGGAAATAAACCTGCGCATTGCATCAAGTTTTTCCCTGATTTCAACAGGAACAAAAGCAAGAGCCATAATCTGGGAATGAGAATGAACAATACTAGTGCCGCCATACAAGCCGTGATTCTTGAAAACATTAACGTAAGCAACATCCGGCTTTGACTCAAGCTCAACAATACGACGGGCATAAACATTCAAGACCTGCTCGACCTCCTCAACAGAAAACTGGGCAAGCTGCCTGTCATGACGAGAAGTCTCAACAACAACCTCATGATAGCCAAAAGAACTGGAAGAAGTGTAAAAACGATTATCAGTCTTAAAAGAAAACTCGCCCTCAGGCTTCAAAGCAGCAAACTTGTTCTCAAACCAGCGCAGCTGCCAAGCGCCATTTTTTATGACCCTGCCAATCTCAGGAGGAGTCAAATTCTCGCTGCCAGGACAAAAAAAGCAAACACCAGTATCAACAATCGGAGGCTTTTTCAACTCGTGAGGACGCTGACCGCGCTTAGGAGACACTATAACCCAGCGGTCCAAAATGTAATCCTTTCTAACTTCCCCCATTATACACCTCTTTTGTACAAAACAGTGACAAACTCCTCCTGTTTTTAAATATTTCCTTAACCGCAAAGTTTATATATAATACTAGCCCAAACCAGAGTGATGGAAAGAGGTGACAAGAACGCCATAGCAATATTAAGCGCCATATTCATAGTAGGCGTTTTAGCAATAGTCACCCTGGTAATGCAGCAGCCAACCGGACAAGTAATGCAGGACCAAAGCATATACGTCACAGAAGAAGCAGGACATTTCGCCATCGACTGCAAAAACCCAACACGAACAGTAGTATTTTTAAGGTATGACGCAAATTATGCAGTATACTGCTGCCTCGAAGACATGATGGGACAAAACGAGTGCAGATTTGAAAAAAGAGTATTGTTAACCAGAATGTATTAAAAAGGAGGATGAAATCATGACAGACAAAAAAGAAATAAGCATTTTGCTTTTAGGCATTGTTGCAATACTTGCAATAGTGGGCCTAGTACTTCTGTTCACAAGCCCTGCAGCAACAGGAAAAGCATACTTCCCGCCACCACTGCCACCACAGGTACAAACACCAGCTCCAGTCGGATACGGACCCACAGATGAAGGCTCAGTCGTAAGCCAGCAATGGGGACAAATCAGCAATGCAATTTACGTTGAACAATTAGAAGGCGCAAACCTGGCAAGATGCCCTAACGGAGAAATCAGATCAAGAAGACAGGGCAACATTGCATACCAGGCACTTTCAGGATACTACTGCGACTGGTTCTACTGCCCAACATTGGCAAACAGCCCAGACCCAAGAGCACAGCCAGTAATGGCTTGCGTACCTATGCCATGAATCAAGACAGCCTTGGCTTAATTATTTTTGCACTCATCGCGCTTGGCGCGGTGTTTGCCTTTATCTTTGTATTCGGCGGACCTGCAGAAACAGGAGCATTGTCAGGAACGCAAAAAATAGGCACGAGCTGGTTCAAAGTAAAAGACGCATACCAAGCATGCGGTTCAGGCTCGCACTGCTCAGACGGACTTCCAGGACTACCAACAGGAAACTACGACACCGTAGCAGAACTATTCGAGTGCAAGTGCCAGACAAAAGACCCGGCATTCGTGTTTTACAGAAGCAAGTTTTCACCAGGATAAATTCACGCTCATAAAAGGGGGAAAGATGTTCAAACTACTATACGATCCTGTCAGCGAAATAAAGAAAACAAAAAAACAAAGCTATGCAAGAATACTGATGTATTTATTGGCTGCTTCTTTATTTGAGACAATAGGAATACTGTTCTTTGCCTTGAAATATTTGCAAAACATAATAACAACAAGCACGATGATTAACGGCACAATAGCACTGTTGTTCGGACTAATAACCGCACACCTGATAGCAGCATTCTTTTACTCATTCGCAATGCACGTACTAGACGGAAAAGGAGGATACTACGAAGGACTTGCAACACTCGTGCTCGGAATGGTAACACCAGGAATAGCAACATTCTTCGCAGGAGCAACAGCATACATTCCCTACGGAATTATTTTTTCATCAATCATAATGGCATACGGCTACATACTCGGAGCAGCAACACTCTTCAGAGCAGGAAAAGAATTATTCGAACTCGATTACGCAGGAGTATTAATAGGATTTTTGATAACAGCAATACCATTAGGACTGGCAGTAGCGGGACTTAGTTTTCTTCTATAGAGAAATTTGAAAATCTATAGAAATGAGTCAAATTTCTCTAAGAAGACTTTGAATTAATAGCAAAGTCTTCTATAAACTCCACTTCACCGCCGTAAAAAGTTCCTTTCTTCAAAGGCACAGGACGCCAGTCATCCTGAACAAGTTTTGCTTCAAGCCATTCAGCAAGCTCATCAGGATTACCGATAGTAGCGCTGAGACCAATCAACTGAACGTTTTTCAAAACCTGCTTCAGCACTGTTATAAGAATCTCAAGAGTAGGACCGCGCTCAACGTCATTAATCAAGTGAATTTCATCAATGACTACCAAAGAGACAAGACTGAGCCAAGGAGAATGATGACGAATAAGAGAGTCCAGTTTCTCTGCAGTACAAAGGATTAAATCATAATCAACCAAGTAAGGATCAGAACTGTCCAAGTCGCCAATACTCAAAGCAATCTTGCACAAATGACTGTATTTTCTCTTGAACTCCTTAAATTTCTCGTTGGCTAACGCAATCAAAGGAACAATGTAGATAGTCTTTCCTTTGCCCTCAAGAATATGCTTCAGAGCAGCCATCTCAGCAATCAAAGTCTTGCCGCTCGCAGTAGGAGTGCAGACCAGCAAGCTTTTGCCTTCCAACAAACCAGCTTCCAGGGCTTTCTCCTGCGCAGGACGAAAAGAAGTTATACCTTCTTTTGCAATAACTTCCTTAAGTTTATCCGGCAGTAAAGGATGCATTTCACAACCCGATGCTTGCCAACAATTTCTCCTTGTCAAACTCCTGCAGATCTTCGTATTCTTGTCCGACACCCAAGAAAAGAATAGGTTTCTGAGTAACATAACTCACAGAAATAGCAGCACCGCCCTTCTCATCAACATCAGCCTTTGCCAAAATAATACCGTCAATGCCAACAGCAACATTAAACTGCTTA
>CAYUHB010000108.1:0-3823 GCA_964444355.1 uncultured Methanosarcinales archaeon | reverse complement strand
AACTGGATTAACAGAACTTTTACCCTGCAGGGAAAAGTCTCCAACAGCATAATCAACAGGAGCCAAGTACTGATCCTCAAGAATCCAAGAATACTTTCCATTCGTAATATCAAACGCACCGCTGTTCTTCAAAAAAAGAAAAACCTCACCCTGCTGGCACATATAAACACCAGCCATCGAACCAGGAGCAAACGTAACATCCAAAGAAGACGTGCCAACCCTAACTTCAGGAGGAGCAGGAATACCCTTCTGCACAGGCATAAACTGGCAAGCAGACAACAACAACAAAAACAAGACGAGCTTTCTCACTTTGGCACCTCTTTAGCACGAACAATAACACTTGCCTTCTTCTTAATAATGTAATTATATTTAACGTTTACTTTAAAGCTTCTAATAGCCAAAGGAGCATTAGCCAACAAAACAGCATTATCAACAAGAGCGGTGTGCACTCGAATAGTCTTAGGAGTGGAAACAGGAGAATCAAACAAATCATCCAAAATCCCGCCTTCAAGCACGCAAGCCTGCTCTACGTTTTTCCCTCCAGAGCACAAAGAAGGGTCTGGAATATTACCATCAACATTCTCGATTTTTAAACCAGGAGGAACAGTAATACTCATATTTGTAATGTTATAGAGCTCGCCCTCCAACCAATTCCTGTCAAAAGTAATAGTTAAAGTAGGACCAAACTGATCACCAGCAACGAGGGCAACAGGCTGCTGACCAGCACCCATGCCAATCATCAAAGGCCCGCCAGTAAACTTTGCAATAGGACTCTTATCAGCAATCTTAAACGCGTCAAGAGGATCAATCTGCTGACGACGCATAGACCTAACAGTCTCCTGATCCATAAAATAACTCTTCAAGAAAGCACTCGTAGTAAAATCAAAAGAAGCCTCAAGCACGATAGTGGGAGTGCCGACACCAGGACCGCCAGGACCAGAAACAGGCATAAGACAATCAATTTCCTGCATCTCATACTCTTCAACAGAAAAGCTCGCATGAGGAGTAATATTGCCCTTAGTTTTACGTTCCATGCCATCCACAAAACATCTGACGTTAACAGTCAAATTCTCGCCAGTCTTAAAAGACTCAACCCTCAAACGGCCAAAAACGTCGATGTACTTATCAGTCTCAGTCACAATCGGCGAGGTAACCCCAACATTATCCAAAAACACTCCCAAAGGCTTCTGACTCTGAGCTTCAACACCCATCTCGTAATCACCACTGGCAATAAAAACCTGAGTCTCAAAACCCTTGTAAACCTCCTTGCCGGTCTTTAAAAGAGTGTTAAACGAGTCAAACCATCCCTGACGAACAGCATAAACAGACACGTACAACGGAGTTCCTGGAGGAGAAATCAAAGAAACAGTAGTGGGAGCTAACAAAATCGTCACAAAGAAAAGAAGGTTGGCAAACAATGCAATCCATTTCAGCACATTGGGCCCTTTTTGATCTTTTGGAGACGGCCATACAGCAATGACGAACAAATAAGCCAAAATCAAAAAAGTGGTGACGAAATTAGGAAACTGAAATTTTAACATAGACTGAGCCCAAACAGACAACCAAAACAAAATAATGCCTCCAAACAAGAAAATGAGAACAGTCAAAACCTTATTGGCAAACTCCCTTGTCCTTTCAAAAGTCCACACCACCAGAATCGCAACAATACCAACAGACAAAATAATATTTGTAGAAGTCAGCATATTAACTGTCTGCAAAAACCAAATAAGAACAGGCAACAAAAGAACAACAAAACCCTTCTTCGGCTCCTTAAAAATAACGCCGACAACCAGCGAAGCACTGGCAGAAATCAAAATCCAATTAGCAAGAGTTCGAACCCCAATAAAACGCAGGTACAAAAAGAGAAAAAAAGCAATGACAAAAACAACACCAGGCTGAGCCCAAACCTTGCCTTTCGGAGCCTCGTAACCAGCCTGAACAACAGTAGAAGCAGCAACTCCAGTCGCATACGTTTTTCCTTTAGATATTTTTTCCTTCGCTATTTTTGCAGCTTCAACAGCCTTATCTTTCCATTCCTTTGCCTTATCAAACGCTTTAACAAGAAAACCAGAACCAGGCGCGATCAAATTAGCACCCCACGCCTTCAAATCAACCATTTTTATTCCGCACGAACCTGCAGCTTGACAACATCAAGCTCGGTCAGCGGCTTGATTTCAATATAATTATTACCCTCCCTAATCAAAGCACTAATATCCCGCTCGTACTTGTTATCACGCTGGTCAATAACCGACATCCTACCATTAACGTTCAATTCAGCACGCTTTGAAACCTTGTTATCAACAAACTCCAAAGTCAAAAGGACAATTCTGTTCTTGTCCAAAACGTCATTGTAAATACTGCTTTTGACATTGAAAAAGTCAATGTACGCCTTAACAGGCTTCAAAACAGTACGAGCCTTAACCTGCTCAACACGATAACTGCCCTTTGAAATCCTGAAAAGCAAAGTATTCCTGCCAATACGCAAGTCCTCACCATACAAGTCCTGCCTGTTCGGACCCTCGCAAGCAGGAGCGGCAGAATAAATAATCTTGCCGTTCAGCTCAATGTTCAAGACACCAACACTCTTCTGGTCACAAATAGGGTAAAAGTCCAAATAAGCAGTATCAAGATTATCGTGCTCTGTATTGGAAATCGTGAACGTGTTAGTAGCCATCTGACGCTGAACATCAGTAATATCACCAACAACCTTAACGTCAGACAAAGAGTATTTCTTGCTTGAGAAAAATCCACCAATCACTGCAAACTCCAAAATATTAGTATCCTTCAACAAAGTCTTAGGCAAGGAAACAGGAGGAGGATTCTGAACACTCACTTTATTCTCATAAATAAGCTGTCCGTTCAAGGAAATCTGCAAGGTGCCAGCACGCTCGGGAGCCTGGAAACCCAAAATAACATTCTCGGTATTTTCCAAATCCTCAACAGGGAACACCATTGTCTTTTTCTGCTCGCCAAACCAGCCCTTCTTGACAACAAAAGGGTTCTCCTTAGCAAGAATAAAAGCATTACGAGTCTCAACCAAGTAAACATTAGGAATATGGTGATCAAAAACATTTTTCTCACTAAAAGTCAGCCTGCCAGGAGCGGCATCCAATAAAGTAAGCTCTGCCATAGTAACTGACGTTGCGTTCTCACCTTCAAGCAAAGCCTGCCGTTCTGTAGGAGGCAAAAACAATATGTAAAAAATGAACAGCAAAGTAATGATGCCAATAAGCGAAGCAGCAGGATTGCCAGTCATGAACTTTTCAGCGCGCCTATTCATAAACATCACCTTTTTTGATAAAAGGTAACCATATCGAATAGTATTTAAATGTTTTCTCAATTACTAGCATATATGAAAATAACGCACAAAAACCTAAAACAAGGAGAAATCAAAGTACTGGTAGAAACACCAGAAGACCTATGGTATTTATCACAAATAATCGATACCGGAGATTCTATAAAAGGCAAAACGCCAAGAAAAATCAAGCCAACAGAAGAAGCAGAAGCAGTCAAAAGAATGGTGTTCATCGCACTCACAGTCGAGAAGGTTGATTACACTGCAAATACATTACGAGTAGGAGGAAAAATAACAGAAGGACCAGAAGACGTACCACGCGGAAGCTACCACACATTCTCCGTAGAACCAGGAACCACAATATCAATACAAAAACAACACTGGTACGGATACCAGCTGGACAGATTAGAAGAAGCAACAGAAACAAAACTCGCCAAGATAATGATATGCGTGTTTGACAGAGAAGACGCATACTTTGCAATCATGAAAAGAACAACCCTCCCAGGAATAGAGCCTCTTTCAACGACG
>CAYUHB010000107.1:2043-3897 GCA_964444355.1 uncultured Methanosarcinales archaeon | reverse complement strand
AGCTGCCCATACTGCAGTGCAGCAAAAGAGTTCCTGAAAGAAAACAAGATAGACTTTGAAGTAATAGACGTAAGCAAAGACCAAAGCAAAGCACAAGAAATGATAGAAAAATCAGGACAAATGGGAGTGCCAGTGCTTGACATCAACGGAACAATAATAGTCGGCTATGACAAAGAAGCAATAAGGAAAGCACTGAAGCTGAAATAATTATTTACTTAATACGCAAAGCTTCCATATTACATCGAATTTTATAAAATAAATCTTTAGTATCATTTTGAGGATGATGCATTGTAGCTGCTAGAATACCATCAATAATTCTACCACCGGACAAAAAATTTAAGTAACATTCACTTTTTTTAGAATAAGAAACAAATGATGATGGTTGACAACAATATGCAGTTAAAGCAAGCAATTGTTTGAATCTGTGTTTCCAATCATCTGCTCCATAAATTTTATTTATTTCCTGATTATCATTAAACATTAAATCATTATAGAATACGTCTATTCTATGAAAGTCTGAGAGAAGCATCTCAAAAAAATCAAGCGCGCCCTGTTTAGTATTTAGTAATTTAACTTTTTCAATTATTTTTGTACGTCTTTCAATTGGATTCGATGAATTGTCAATTAAATGTTGACCAGTAAGCAATTCAAAAAACATTAAGCCAACGTGCCAATAATCCGAATCCAAATCGCCGGACTGAATATAAATTTCCGGGGGTGCATATGTTCTGGAACCCCAAATTCCCCCAACTTCTGACAACGGACAGGCATATCCAAAATCAACGAGATGCGGTGTTTGATTTTTGTCTACTAGAACGTTTTCTGGCCTTAAATCTCTATGAACAATTTCTTTATCGGACATTTCAGCCAATGCATCAAAAATTCCTGGTGCGATTTCCGTAAATAGAATGGCCCTTTGTGGATAGCTTTCAATATCTTTTTCAAATTCCACCATACAACTTCGAAGTGTAGATAAATATGGACTGCTAGTTCTAGGAAGGGGATGAAAAAGTATACCCTTATAATGTTTCTTAACACCTTGATAATCGCTCTCAAATTCAATGATATCTTCGACGCTTGCTATATTTGGATGACTCAATCTTTTTATCATTTCAAATTCATGCTCACTTCTTTTCATATGATCTTCTTTTGAGAAATTATAAGATGACTGTGCAATATTTTCATCCAGCATATCATGAGGCAAATTTACTTTTAAGAGACATTCGATATTTGGACGAATCTTTTTTACCCCATACATCTCAGAAAATTCGCCGTGAGAAAATTCACTCACTACAACTAGCCTCCCATTGTCTAACGAGTCCTCAATATTAAGGCTTTTACCCATACGGTTGAAATTGATTCTGAAATATATAAATATTCACTTTAAAGTAGCAAAAGTATTTGTTAAATTTTCTTCAAAACCTTTAAATAACGTCTAGAAGACAGTTTCTTATCAAGGGCGCTTAGTTCATCGGCAGAACGCTTCGTTCGCAACGAAGAGGCGGCGGGTTCAATTCCCGCAGCGTCCAGTTCAGCAAAAGCACTTCGTGCTTGCAAAGTCAGGTTAAGGCGGGAATTGAAATGCTCAAAAATCTGCGGATTTTTGGCACCACTCGACGCTTTGCGTCTGCGTGGTTCCCGCAGCGTCCAGTTCTATGCTTGAAGGGGCCAGATTAATTCAAGTTGGCCCATTTTCTGGCCAAATGTGAAAAGAGGGCAGGCCAGTGAAGGATAGTGCTCGAGCACTTGCCTGTATGCAATGAAGAAATTTCTTGATGCCTCTATGCGCAGAAAAACTATTCCATAGATTTGGTCAGCAGGAATGCTGATATCAGTATCAACCTCTTTATCATC
>CAYUHB010000107.1:1208-2033 GCA_964444355.1 uncultured Methanosarcinales archaeon | reverse complement strand
AAAAATGGTTTAAATTTTTTACAACCCACTCAGGATTTATGATAAACGAGACGGCCTGAGCACCCATTTGTACATCAATCATCCAATACTTTTTATAAATAAAACTTCTTTCCACATATAAGCAGACAACATTTTTTTGAGGCCGATCTTCCTGCCCGCTGACTTCGTAATGCTGCGGGCAGATTCCTTCATGCATTAAAGTAACAATTTTACGCAAATCAGTAAATCCTGTCTTATGGTAAAACCAAAAATTGTATTTTTTCAATGTGGCTAGTTTCTGGATAGCATATGTCTTGGCTTCTGGAGTGAATGACAATATTTCATTATCAATTATTTGCTGTGCAAATGTAAAATACTGGGCAATTACATCATAAGTGATTTGCATTGTTTCGGATTTTTTTACGAATTCCAAATCGCTGAATTCCGGAGGAGGAAGGGCAAACTGCATGTCAGAGGCCATATCCAGTAGATATCGACCCAATAATCTTGGGCTATTGCTCATGTCAGATTTAAGACAGTTTATAATTTCACCCAGAATTTGCTGGAACTCACGCAAGCCGTGTTCTAAGATCAGCGTGAACTTATCAGGCGGCGATTGTTTTAGAAAAATGAGTATTTCCTGGATAAACCGTGCATCCTGTAGATCCCAGTTATATGCGAACAGTCTTACAAAGTCTAAATTAAGAGATGCACCGACAGTATACCTTTTATAAAACGGCTGGCATAGTTTAGAAAGCAATTCATCGTCTCCTTGCTCATACGCCTTGCGGAGCACATTAAGATTTATATTAAAAATCGGCATAAACGGAATTATTATTTTCACCT
>CAYUHB010000107.1:0-1198 GCA_964444355.1 uncultured Methanosarcinales archaeon | reverse complement strand
TGCTATAGTCATAAAAAATCCCCACAGTACTTAGTGAGGATTTTTTGCCTAGGTTAAAATCCTGGCTTTCCACTACAACTTAACTGATTTCAACTTCTTAACAGCTTTTTTCAAATCTTTGCTTTTAACAAGAACGTGGTCTGTTGAAAAAGCAGAAAGCGCGAAAATACTGATTTTCTCCTGAGCAAGGGCAACAGAAATCTTAGACATAAACCCTACAAGAGAAAAAGGCAAAACCATATCAAAAGTAATAATCTTCCAACCCTTCTCAATTTTAATGCCGTTTTTCAAAGACTTTGATTGGTTATATACTGCAGTAATTTCTTTGCCGTCCTTGATAACCGCGAAATATGAAGCTGGAGCTTTTTTCACCTTTGCAACAGCAAAAACACCCTTTTGAACAAAAAATTTGAGTTTCATAGCGCTTTTTTCACCCCGGCCTTCGGACACAGCTTAGCAACAGAACACTTGCTGCAGGAAGGAGTTGGAGCCTGGCAGACAGCACGACCGTGAGCTTTCAAAAGCCATTGCGTTTCCTTCCAATACTGCTTAGGAATCAATGCATTAAGGTCTTTCTCAATCTTCTCAGGATTAGTATTCTTAGTCCAGCCGAGACGATATGCGACTCTTAAAACGTGGGTGTCGCAGGGAATTCCTATAACAATTCCGTATGCATTCTGCAAAATTGCATTAGCTGTTTTTCTTCCAATACCGGGCAGTTCAGTAAGCTCTGCAATAGTTTTCGGCACTTTACCATTATGCTTCTGAACTATTAACTTACAGGCCTCAATAATGTGCTTTGCCTTATTGCCAGCAAAAGTAATCCTGCTGATGAATTTAAGCAAATCTGAAACTGAAGCTTTGGCATAATCCTCTGCTTTCCTGTACTTTGTAAACAAAGCAGGAGTGGAAGCATTAACAACCTCGTCCCTCACCTGGGCTGACAGGATGGCGGCAACAAGAAGCTCCAACGGCGTCTTAAAATTAAGATAATATTTCGCATCAGGATAAGCCTTCTTCAGGAGCTTAAGCACTTCAACCGCTTTTTCCATATATATAATATAGATGCAATCTCAAATAAAAAGGTTTGTGCTTCAACGTACAAACGTACAGTAATTACATCAATTTGAAAAGACCCTTTTCATTCGCTTTCCATCATGTACGAAACCTTGAAGTATGCACTAGACAGAATATTCAT
>CAYUHB010000106.1:0-3913 GCA_964444355.1 uncultured Methanosarcinales archaeon | reverse complement strand
AATCCTAATCAACGTTGCAGCACCACAAGCAGAACGCCTCAGAAGACTAGTGGAAAGAAACCGAGAGCAGGACCCAACAACACTCAAAGCACTAAAAGAGGCAGAAGAGAAAGAAATGTCAGACGACCCGGCAGCAATGCAAATTCACAAAGTGGCAAAAATGGCAAAAGTCACAATCAACAACGACGGAACGCTGGAAGAACTGCGCAAAAAAGTCGACAGGCTGGTGGAAGATTCCCTTTACAAATTACAGCCGAGCAGACCAAGCTGGGATGAATACTTCATGCAGATTGCTGAAACAATAAAATTGCGCTCGACCTGCCTATCAGCAAAAAAAGGCACAATACTTGTAAGAGACAAAAGAATAATTTCCACAGGGTACAACGGCTCGCCAAAAGGAGTCAGACACTGCAACGAAGGCGGATGCAAAAGATGCAAAAACCGCCACTTGGGCAAAATCAAATCAGGAGTTTATTCAGAACCATGCATATGCTGCCATTCTGAAGAAAACTCCATAGTACAGGCAGCAGTCCACGGCATAAGCACAGACGGCGCAGTACTTTACACGACTTTCACACCCTGCGTCACGTGCGCAAAAATGATAATCAACGCACAAATCAAGGAAATAGTCGCCAAAGTGCTCTATCCAGACGACGATGCCATAGCACTGCTCAAAGAAGCAGGAATAAAAATCAGATTATTCAAAGGCAACCATAAATTCTCATGAAAACAGAAGAATACCAAATATTGCTGAACGACGCTCTTGCTAGAAATGAAACAACAGTATTCTCCTGCAAGTGCAGAATAAGATATTCAGGAAGAGCTGAAAGCTTTCTCGACTGGGGAGACAGAATAATAATGATAAAAAACGACAACACACTCCTGGTGCACCAGCCCACAGGAAACACGCCAATAAACTACATGAAGCCAGGAAGCAGTCATACACTAAGATGCGAACACGACCAATTAATCCTCAAAAGCCAGAACATAACACAAAAAGAAACAATGGAAATCACAATCAGCAAAATGCACTTCTTCAACAGCCACAAACTCGAAGACGGACAGGTAATCAGGGTATCAGGCACAGAAGAAGACATGAGCAACATGATATACAGCAATCCAGAAATGATAGAAGAAGGATTCAAGCCAGTATCACAGGAAGAACAAACAAAATACGGGTTTATCGACGTTCTCGGAGTGGACAAGAACGGAGTGCTGACAGTAGTCGAGTGCAAAAGGTACAGAGCAGAACTATCAGCGGTGACTCAGCTTCGCAGATATGTAGAAAAGATAATGGTCAGCAAAGGAATAACAAAAGTCAGAGGAATACTCGCCGCACCAAAAATAACAAACAACGCAGAAAAAATGCTAAACGACTGGGGCTTCACTTTTGTAAGCATCAAACCGCCAAAATACCTTGAAGAATACGACAAGAAGCAGGCAAGACTGGAAAGCTTTTAGCCGTAATACGGATAATTAGACGCAACAGTGCAAATGCCCACACCCTGCTTATCAGTCTTTGTATAATCACAAACCAAGCCGTAATCACAGCCCTTCTGAACACTGTTAACAATGCCGCACTGCTGGTTTAAAGCGCTCCTGACAACACCCGGCGAATAAGAATAAGTCGGATAGTTTACAGAAGGCTTAGCAGAATCCTGCTTCATATCAGTCGGATAATAATACGGGTAAGCCTGCTCAGGATAATAGTAATAATTGTACGGATAATACACGCCAGGAGAAGGACCATAGTAAATAGGATAATACATATAGAAAGGATAACCATAAGAGTAAACAGGACCATAACGCGTATAACCAACGCTGTAAGCATTAACAATAACAGCCACTACAAGAACAATGGCAACAATGCCGATAATGGCAATAACAGTCCTTTTCACCATCTTTTTTCAAGCAAAGAATACCTCAGTGCTTTAAAAAAGTTATGTTTCAATAACGCACAACTTACTTTTTATCGGAAAAGCAGACTGGCCATTAACAATAACCTTCCTGTTCAAATCAAGAACAACATAGCCGGAATCAAGAAAACGGCTCTTCAGCAACGGAATCACCTTATCAGCGTTCTTTAGCAAATTCATAGCAGAACGATAATGAGTATTAACAAGGTAAATGCAATCGTCTTTGACAATGAACAAGTGAACGTATGACATAACAACTATAATGTTTTACCTATTAAAATTTCCATCGATGAAAAAGCTGAAAATATTACTGGACGAGCAGTAATTTTTCCCGGGATTTCAAGCCGGATATGAAAATAATCCGCTTTTTGCTGAACTTCTTCAAAAGCTTCAGAACAGCAATGTTAGCCTTATTATCAACAGCAGGAGCAGACACGGCAACCTTCAAAACATCACCCTCCCAGCCAAGAACCTCATCACTCTTAGCATTAGGCTTCACAAGAACTTTCAGCTTTCCTAAAGGTATTTTTTCATCCATTCCACAACTTCCCTGACAACATCCTGAACCTTTCCAGAAAAATCGTGATCCATATCCTTAATGATAACTTTCTTCTTAGGGTCTTTCGCGTTTTCATACAGTTTATCAGCCTCTGAAACATCAATAATTGAATCACTATCGCCATGAACAATAAGCACCGGAGCATCAATACGTGAAACAGCGCCAACAATATCTGTTTTTGCTATATCCCTCAAGAAAGCAGGAGGCAGTTCCTTGCCAACCCACTCGCGAGCGTGCTTTGCCATCAGCTCAGGCCTTGGAGAGGCAGGAGAAGCAAGACTTGCAACACAACTTACCCTGGCACGGGAGGCTGTCAAAATAGCAACAGCACCACCCATACTGTGACCGACAATTCCGATAGACGAACAACCCTGTTTTCTCATGAAATCAACAGCACACAAAGCATCCTCAGTCTCCTTGCTGTAATCCGCTTCCTCAAAAAGACCTTCACTCTCGCCATTGCCGCTAAAATCAAAACGCAAAACAAGAAAATCTTTTTTCAGGGCATCAGAAAAAATCTCAGTACCTGCTTTTTGACCAGTAAAACCGTGGCACAAAACAACGCCTTTTTTACCAACACCCTCCAAAACACCAACAAGCTTCTCTTTTTTCCTGTTAAGAAATGAAACTTTCATTTATAGTCACGCCAGGTATGCCCGCACTTAGTGCACTTGTGGAATCTGGTGGCAGGCTCGTCAGCAGCACGCGTCTGAACTTCCCAATACTCCGCAGTCCTGTTGCCGCACTTCTGGCACTCAGCTTCAACAACAGGATTCATAACCTCTTCCTTCTCAACAACAGCAATTTCCTGAAACTTCTGCTTGATTTTCTCAGTAATAGTCACGCTCTCAGCAACCTGCCTGTAACCGCAACCGCAAACAAACTGCTTTTTGCCATCAACCAATTTAGGCATCATAATGCTCTTGCACTTAGGACAAAACATCATCTCAAAACACCAACTGCCACAGCCAAACAGCAGCAATCTTCACATAACCAAGGAACGGAACACGCCAAACAGCCTTGCCGATAACCCTTTCCTCAGGAATCTGCTTCTCAAAAGAACCCATATCACAATTATGGTCGCCCTTGGTCCAATAATACGTCTTGCCGTCCTCCTCAGAAATTTTCAAAACACGATGAATAATAGGATCAGGCCTGTTGGAAACAACATAAACAACAACATCACCCAACTGAGATTTCTTCGGAGAATAAAGTATCATAATATCGCCCTTATTGAAACCATTCACAAAATCAAAATCCACGAACATTTCACGAGACACATTCATATTCCCATAATAATCCCCCTGAACAAAACGGTCAGTACAAAGAGAATCACAACACATACCGCCGGTCCAAAACTGGTCAAAATTACCCTCATGCTCCATACTCCCTGAGACAACCGCCACAATAGGCGC
The DNA here is from genome assembly GCA_964444355.1 of uncultured Methanosarcinales archaeon. Classification (GTDB taxonomy): domain Archaea; phylum Nanobdellota; class Nanobdellia; order Woesearchaeales; family ARS49; genus CABMGU01. Next base: position 23 of record CAYUHB010000106.1, on the reverse strand, counting down.
AGGAGTCCCAAGAACAAGACCAA
>CAYUHB010000105.1:0-3982 GCA_964444355.1 uncultured Methanosarcinales archaeon | reverse complement strand
GATTCTTCGACTTACAAAGACACCTGAAATGGTACCAAAGAAGAACAGCAGGACAAATGAACAAAGAATCACTATCAAAAATCATAGAAGCACAAACACTAATGCTGCAACCATTCACACCGCATTTATGCGAAGAAATATGGTACAAAATAGAAAAACCAGGATTGATAGTCAATGAGAAATGGCCTGAATACGATGAAAGCAAAATTAATTCACAGCTAGAACAAGCAGAAGCACTAATGGTACAGGTAATTGATGACGTAGGACAAGTATTAAAACTGGCAAAAATTGAAAGACCAACACTCATAACACTATTTGCAGCACAAGACTGGAAAGCAGCATTGTTCAAAAAACTGAAATCATTACTGGAAAATACCAGAGACGTAGGACAAATAATGAAAGTCATAATGCCAGAATTCAAAGAACACCCAGAAGCAGCACAACTTGTTCCAAAAATAGTAAAAGACCCAGGCAGATTACCATCACAAATCTCTCACCAGGAAGCAGAATACCAGAACTTGATTGATGCTGTTGCTTTCTTAAAAGAAGAGTTCAACTGCCCAATAGAAGTGATAAAGGAACAAGAAAGCCCTGAACAAAAAGCAAAACAAGCAATGCCAGGAAAGCCCGCGATACTGGTAAAGTAAGTAGGCAGGCGCGCCCAAGAATGAACACACAACTGCATAAGAGTTGACCTCATGCTTTTCTCAGCTCCGCAACCCGACAAGCATTGAGAACTACAGTTAGCGTTGCTCGGTTCCCCGCCTGGCGCGATTCCTGCAGACACAATCCTGCCGGACAGAACCTCAACGTCCAGCACAAGACTCACATACAGGATGTATGCTGCTTCCCAGACTTCGACACCGTTTGAAGCCCGTTAACGGTAATAGGAGAGGGCTAACCTCCCTGCCTAGCCTGCCCAAATATAAGGTGTTTTGAGGGTTTTTAAAGCTTGCTATGCCTTCGGCAAAAGACACTCCTCACGATGACCTCCTAACTCCCTTATGTCAGTCTCGTTCGTCGGAATTAATTTATACAACAACGATTTTCAGCCCATCATGGACGTAAAAAAAGGAAAATACCAGCACTACAAAGGAAACTATTACGAAGTCATAGGCGAAGCAAAACACAGCGAAACACTGGAAGAAATGGTAGTATACAAAGCGCTGTACGGCGAAGGACAGATATGGGCAAGACCCAAAAAAATGTTCTTAGAGAATGTTAAAGTAGACGGCAAAGAAGTGCCAAGATTCAAACCAGTACTTGAAACAACAAATTAATTTATACGACAAAAGAATTCTTACTATCATGGCGCCAAAAATATACTTCTCAGGCAACACTGCACTAATCAAAGCAGAAGGAACAAGCAACACACTCACAAAAAAAGCAGGAATCATCTACCAGCTACCAGACTGCACGATAGCACACATAACAGGAAAAGTAGAACCCAAAGAAATCAAAGAATACCAGGCAGAAGTAATAATACTGCCGCCAAAACAAGCAGAACAAATAATCACAAAAATAAAACCAAAACTTGCAATAATAATCAGCCTGGAAGAAAACCCAGTATACATCGCAAGAGAACTCCAGAAAAAAACAGGAATACAAACAATAGCGGCAGAAGACAACCTAACAGTAGATTTGTACGCTTATTCTGCACTGGCTGAACAAAAATCGCTAGGCAAATTCACAACAAAAGAGTAATCAAATAACCAACAGCACAACCTGCAGTCAAGAAAGGAATAGCAGGGTAAAAACGATCCTTCTGGCTAAGCAACAACAAAACAGACAATGAAGCAGTAGTACAAACAGAAACAATAAGGGCAGGAATAAAGCCTGAAGCGACCAAAACAGTGCCTGCAAAAATCAACGGGAAACCCATATCACCGCCGCCAAGAACAGCAGTCCTGACCTTCCTCTTCACCCCACGCAAAGCAGGAGCAGCGTAAGGCAGCATCAAGCCTGCAAAAATACCGCTCTTGGTCTGAAATTTAGCCATCTTAATCATATGCTTGCTATGCCAGACAGCATACATATCATACAAAGACAAAACAATCATCAAAATAAAGGCGTACAAAACATTCAGCATAGGAACAAAAATAACAGCAAGACCGCTGTAAACAAACAACTCAGTCAAATTATGAAGATACAAATTAGGCTTGAAAACCTTGAAAAAGCCAAAAACAAGAGCAATAATAAACGCGTATAACGCAGGAATAAAAGCTGCAACAGCAATCTGAAGACACAGCACAACAGCAAAATAAAACCACAACTTCCACAAAAACACAGTATTAAGACGGATGATTAATAGGATAAGAAGTGTGCCGATAATCACTGCGCCAATAATGTACCAAATACTGAATTGAGGCTCAACATCAGGACGCTCAATCTTAACACCAGCAACAGCAGGCAAATCCTTCCAGACAAGCTCTCCCTTTTCCTCAGAAGCAGGAACATCAATGTAAGACTGCGTGATTTTCAAACCAATAACCTGAGAAGCAAAAAACATCAAAACCAGAAAACAAGTAATAATCCAGGTATGCTTCATGTTCCTGCCAAGACCAAAGCGGTTTATAAATCTAACCATTTAGCCAAAAAATATATAAACTGAAAACCTGCTTCAACACAACATGGCAATAGCACCACTAAAAACAAGCTTTCTTGCAGCAAGCATGATAGGATTCCTCGTCAGCGCACTATACATCCCAAGATTCTCAACAACCTGGGCATTCGCATTCGGAATCGTGTTCACAATAATGTTCATAGCAAGCATGATATCAATGGTACACGGAGCACCAGACGAACAATTATACCCGCGGCCAAAACCATTACACTAAGGGGGGAATAGAAAATGAAAAAGATATGGATATTAGGAATACTATTACTGATGCTGGTGGCATGCGCTGCACCAAAAGCAGAAGAAAAAACGCCAGTTACAACGCCAACAGAAAAAGCACCGGCAACAGCACCAGCAGCAGAAAAAGCGCCTGAAGTCGGCAGGACACCACCGCCTGTAACAACATTACCATCAGACAGACAGGAAAAAGCGCCAGCAGAAACAGCACCAGTTGCAAAACAGGAAATGAGCCCGCAACTAAAAGACCTGCTCAAAAAAGCAGACGAAAAAGTATCAAGCCTGCAATACCTGTACGGCGGAACTGCAACAAAGAATTTGTTCCTAAACACCTACCTAGTCAAAGGAACAAAAATGAAAATCAAGAAATACTCAGAAGACTACTACGTAAAAGAAGGATACTATGACACAGTATACGTTGACCTTGGCTTGGCGTGTTGTGAAGAGCAAGCCAGATGCAAAAGCTACAACGTAGACAACACCGGCAAAAAGTTTGACGTAGACGTAGCAAGCCTTGACCTGCCAAAAACACCATATCAATGGGCAAAAGAAATACCGGCAGACGCACAAATCGTAGGACCACAAACAATCGATGAAAGAGTTGTAACATACATCAAATACACAAAAGACGGCGCAGCATACGACATGTGGATAGACGACACCTACGGAGTGCCGCACAAAATAACAATAACAGACGGGAACGGCGAGATAAAACACCAGTTCAACGACATGAAATTCAACGGGCTAAAAGACACAGACTTTGACGCGCCCTGCGACTAAATTTTTTTATTTTATTTTTTAGAATTTGAAAGCTTCCTTCTTCTCTTTTATAACACCCGGAGCGCCGCCACCATGCCAGCTAAATCTCGGACGGATACGCATAGGATACATACGCTCATTAACATCATCAAGAGCAATACAAGCACCGGCAACACGAGGCAAATCATCAAGCTCCTTATCAAGACCGCTCCTCAAATAGCTCTGAAGCAAAGAACCAAGAGCATCAGTATCAATTTTTGCTGTTAATCTGTGCGCTAGAATAATGTCAGACTGAGTCATAGCATCAGTATGAATCTTGCCAGGCTGCTGAGTAGCAAGAACGAGAGCAATACCGGGCTGACGACCCTC
>CAYUHB010000104.1:0-3990 GCA_964444355.1 uncultured Methanosarcinales archaeon | reverse complement strand
CACCAGCTATTGCACCAAAAGAAGAAAAGAAAGCAGAGAAGAAAACTGAGAAGAAGAAGGTGAAAGCATGAGCAAGAAAAAAGCATGCAGAAGATGCAAATTCTTCTTTGAAGGAGAAGACTGCCCAAACTGCAAAACAACACAATCAGTAACAAACTGGAAAGGACGCATATTCATCATTGATGCCAAAAAAAGCGACATAGCCAAAAAAATAGGCGTGGAAACAGACGGCGAATACGCGATAAAGGTGACATAAATGGAACTAAACATAAAAGAAAAAACTAATCCGCTATTACATCGAAAGGAACTAACAGGAGACATAACATTCACAGGAACAACTCCGAGCAACAAACAAGTACAGGAAGAAATAGCCAAAAAATTAGGAATACAAACAGAACTAGTGGCAATAAGGCACATCTATGGAGCATTCGGCGGAGGAAAAGCCGCATTTGAAGCATACGCTTACGACACAAAAGAACAATTTGACAAAATAGAGCCAAAGAAGAAAGAAAAGAAAGCAGAACCAGGAGCAGCACCGGCTGCACCAGCGCCTGCAAAGAAGTGAGAACATGGCAGAAGCAAAAAAAGCACCAAAAGGACCGCCAAAAAAAGGCGCGTGGAAACTATACGAGAAGAAAGGCGACAAACTGGAACGAAAGAACAAGAGCTGCCCAAAATGCGGACAAGGATTCTTCATGGCACAACACGAAGACAGACTGTACTGCGGCGGATGCGGGTATACTGAATTCCAGAAGAAAAAGCAAGTTTAATTTTTTATTTCTAAGGTTTTATTCTTATATTTGCAGCAGATTAGAAATTAGAGACTTGTCACTATGTCCTCCGAACTCCGTTCAGTCGGACTAGTTCCTCGACTATATTATAATGAAAAGACAGTGACGCGGAGGGGCCGGGGCAGGTCGCCAAACTTTTAGTTAAAAGTTTGATCAAAACTACTCAAGTGCCATCTGCGATGGCACGGCATACCGACTATGCTTCGCATTAGAACAGTGACGCGGAGGGGCCAAGGCATATAGCTAAGCGCTCAGCACGAGGCCCGTATTGCACTGGGAGTTTGCGCACGCATCAACCAGCGCTCATCCATTCACTGTTCTTTCCTCATATGGATTTCCTCTTAAGAAACAGTAAAACAAGATAAAAATAAAAGAATAACGTACTTTTAATACGATTTGTACGTTTTAAACCGCAGTGCCAACAACATCAGTTCTTGAATACTCATCGCTTCGGGCATAATACTGATCGCAACGGTTCTGGCAAGCTGCATCAGTCCAAGACTCTGCAGTCTGCACACGAATAATCTGATTTTGCGTACCCAAGGCACCACCATACGTACCATACATTGAAATGCTGCACATGCAATCGCGCTCTATCACTGTTGCACCGCTCTGCGAGTTCAAACTAACAAGCCCTATAAGTCCTACTGCAACGACTGCAAACAGGACAACAAGGATAATGGTTTTTTCTTCCATAACAACACCTCTTTATTTTACAGGTTAGCAACGAACTATTTAAGATTTATGCTTGAAAGCTAATTTTATATATTTATACACATTACATAAGGAAAAAAGGTGATAAATTGGAATTTGAGTATAAAGCAACCATTGCAATCATAGCTATTTTCTTATTAAGCACAGCAATACAAGGAACAATCAGCGGAATGCAAGTAGCACCAGGCAGCAGCCAAGCCGGCTGTTTTGACAGCGACGGCGGAATGACCCCAGATGTCGCCGGATTCGTGGACAGAACCCCGGATTATTGCATTGATGAAAACATTCTAATGGAACAGACCTGCCAAGGACCACAAAGGTACACGTGCCCTGCAGGCTGCAAAAACGGAGCTTGCGCGGCACCATTGCGCCTTATCAAAAAAGAATATCCTGAATTGAACAAGCAATTGATTCAGATCATGCAGCAAAGACAAAGAGAAGCAGAACAAAGAAGACAAGAACGGGAAAGAATACGCCAGAACTGCATCAACGAATGCAACGAGAAAGCAAACTTCAGAACAGGACTATGCCCACTGACATTCAACCCGAATTGCGAAAGCCGCGTCAGCCAGGAAAAGCAAAGCTGCATATCGAGATGCTAAAAACTCACTTCATCTTTTTTCTGAATCTGTTCAGCTGTTCATATTCTTCTTTGGTCGCATTGCCGGCTTTGCATTTCTCTTCCAGTATAGCAAGCTCATCACGATAACCTTTTCTCAGCTTTTCAAGATCTTTTTTTGATATGGTCATAGCGCTCCTGAAGACAGCCAATATATAAAAAACTTACGTGTGGTTTACGATGGCGCAAGGAGTGTAACCTCGGAGTAATAAAAAAGAAAGATTTATAAAAAGATTTTTCGCCCTGTACCGCAAGACGATACAAAATGGCATTGACTGACGATAAAGGCAAACCAGTTCCGGGTTTTGAAAAAGCTGTTTTCGGTCCGATTTCTGACAAATACTTGAACCAGCCACAAGCAGTGGAATTCACAAGAAAACAAGGAATGATTCCACCAAGCCTTCTTGAAGCAATCGCTGTACGCGCATATTCAGGCGATCCTAAAGCTTGGCAATTCCAGAAAACTCGTCTTGGCGCATTTTGTTTTCCCTGCAAAGGAGAAGTGTTTGTGGCCTTTGATGACATTCCCGATCCAAAGAAAAACTTAGTCATAGCCAGGGCACAGGAAGGATACAAACTAAACAATTCAACCCCTCACAAAGAATTTATCGTACTCGGCAAGACCTTAAGAGAAGTTCTTGAACGCGCAGAGAACGACCAGCGAGTTCTTGCTGTTCCCAAAAACGGTTACTTTGGGGCAAGTGTTGCAGAATATGGCACGCACCCTTGCTTTGTGGCTGCAGAAGGTCACATGGCACTAGTTAACGCATGGCTAATCCAAAGCGAACACCGTGATGAAGGACATTTGACATTGCCCACTCCCAAATATGTTTTAGAGCACGTTAAGGAGGGCGAAGCACTCGCACTGCCTGTTGGTCTTGGCGCTGACTTCAACGTCATCTACTGCGTCAGCGCCATCAACTTCGACGACGTCGGCCTGGTTCGCGGGATAAGTGGCGCGCGCGAATTTTCAGAGTACATGAAACTTATGAAGCCCGCTGAAAAATAAGAAGGCTTACGAACGGGATACTGAAGCCCCTGGAGGGAGTTGCACCCTCGACCGTAATCACTCTTAGTGCTAGTACCACTGGACATTTCCGTAAACTTTCCGGATTTTTATCGACGATACATAAAACACTCTGTCCACTGGACAACCATGCGCGTGAAGTATTTAAATGATTCTGCCAAAAAATGTAATATGAAAAGAAGGGTTTGTTTTAAAGAGGATTTACATAGAAAATGCTTATTTAGTCTCGTCAAATATAATCCTCACCTCTGTTCCAATAGCAAATTAGCGAGATATTTAGGAACGTGCAAAAGTGTAATTGATAAATATTTATCGGGCGAGTTAACGTTGCCAGAAAGCCGATTTTCTAAACTTATTGCAACTCTGCCCGGGAATTTGCATGATACGTTTAATAATGAAATTTACTATAAGGACGCCCGCTGGGGTCAGATTAAAGGGGGCAAGACCACCTTCTCCAGACATAAGGAAATCTTTGCTTATGGTCGACAGGTTGCTTTGAAAAAAAGGATGCCAAAATATCACGTTGATGCAAATGTTGAATTAACAGCAGATTTTTGCGAATTCATCGGGGCCTTTATCGGGGATGGGTTTATTGGAAAGTATGATAATTCATATATGCTGCAATTCACTGGAGATGCACATCTCGATTACGCCTACTTCTATCAAAAACTTTTGCCCGTCGCCAAAAGTTTGTTTCCAAACCTTAAGCCTCGAATTCTAATAAAAGAAAACACAATAAGAATGACTTTTTATTCAAAGGAATTAGTTTTATTATTTCATAAAAGATTTGGTTTTCCTCTTGGGAAAAAATGTTATACTGTTATGATTCCGAACGAAAT
>CAYUHB010000103.1:0-4044 GCA_964444355.1 uncultured Methanosarcinales archaeon | reverse complement strand
AGAAGACTCGAAGACATAACATTACAATTCCCAGACATTGTACGGGCGATTAAACAGGCAGTCAAAGGAAACTGCGTTCTCGACAGCGAAGTAATGCCAGTGGATGCGAAAGGAAACCTTCTCCCATTCCAGATATTAATGCAAAGAAGAAGAAAATACAAAATTGAAGAATACATCAAAAAAGTGCCGGTTGCACTCTTCGTGTTCGATATACTCTACGTCAACGGAAAATCCCTGATAAGAGAAAAATACAACAAAAGATACGCAATACTGAAGAAAACAGTGAAACAAACAGGGCAGATAAAGCTCGCACTGCAGAGAACGTGCAAGGATTCAGACTGCATAGAAGACCTGTTCAACAAAACAGTAGAACACGGAGGAGAAGGAGTAGTAATCAAAAACCTGCACGGACCATACGAAGCAGGAGCAAGAGGGTGGAACTGGGTCAAATGGAAGCCGGAGTATGTCAAAGGATTACGGGACACATTTGACCTGGTTGTTGTGGGAGCTTATCACGGCAAAGGAAGAAGAGCAGGAACATACGGAGCACTATTATGCGCAGTTTATGACGGGAAAAAAGACAAATTTTTCACATTCTGCAAGCTGGGAAGCGGATTCAAAGACAAAGAACTATTTGCACTGCTAAAGAAATTCAAGAAAATAACGCACAAACCAGCAAGACTTGAGGTAGCAAAAACAATAATTCCGGACGTATGGTTCGACCCGCGTTTTGTAGTGGAAGTAACAGGAGCAGAAATAACCAAATCACCAAACCACACAGCAGGATACGCATTACGATTCCCAAGATTTTTAAGATGGAGAGAGAAAAAGCCGGAACAGGCAACAACGCTAAAGGAAATACTGGGTTTTGTGAAGTAATTAACCACTCCGGAGTAAATTCTGACGAAAAGCTTAAAAAACGCTCCTGTGAAACAGACGAATATGAGTGATGACACGATCATAGCGTACGGAAGAATAGCAGAAAGAGGAGATGCGCGCGTGCTTGCAATGTTTGGCACTACAAACCGCTGGTTCTACATGCAAAACAATCCAACATGCACAGAACAGGATGTTCAGAGTATGGAACTGCACTGTCTCCAGAATCTAAGAGCACTTGCACAAAAACACGGAATTTCCAAGCTTGAAGAAGAAACAATCGTGCTAACAGGAAAACTACAGCAAGAAGATGACGACTTCACAAAATACCAAATAGTAGGGCACGTCGGCGAGTTTAACAATGAACAAGACTGTTTATCCTTTGCCATAATAGCAATACGTTCCCTATTCACGGGAAGAAAAAGAGGCAATGCAGACTGCGAGCAAACCCTGAAAGGACTTGTAAACCCGTTAGTGGATGCAGTAAATACAGGAGACAAAGAAAAACTATTCTATACACAAGCCAGATTAATCGATGCGTATCGAGGTCCACCATTGCAGAATTATATCCTAAAACTTTGCAGGATGATAAGAAAAAAAGGAAATCCAGACCTAATAAAACTGCAAATAGAGCTAATAACGGCAATAGAAAAAGGCGAATATGAAACCGCGGCAAGAGCTGACAGAAGAATAATGCACAAGCCACTGGACAACCGCGCACAGGGTATATAAAGGGGAAATTTCTGGATAATAACTGATTTGCCGCTCTTAAAATGATTTCGCCCCCAATATTGCATATGAATTTTAGGGTGCGAAATTATTTTACTGGTCTTTGACTGAATTTCTTCTCCTCTTACCTGCGTAGAGGAGAAGAAATTCACCTCGATGCATCGAGGCAGAGCGGCCTGTGGGTGAAAATGCGCCAAACAACCATTCTCGAGTTTGAAATACCTGTTTTAACAGTCTACATACCAATAAGAAAATACCCTTACAAGTCAAGACAAGGACTGGCAGAACTGCAATTGAGAAAAAGACTGGAAAAACAAGGATGGCAGGTATGGAGAGGAGGATTCGTGCACGCAATAGCAGCAGACGTTTACCCTGCAGTCAAAAGAAGATACGTGCAACTGGCAGAACTAATAACAGAATTGTATGGAGACAAAGCACTTGACCTGCTTTGCTATCTCTGCACAGTACACCACGGAATGCCGGATTTAGTATGCTACAATCCTGCATTAAAGCAGTTCAAATTCGTGGAATGCAAGCTTGGACACGAAGGACTAAGCGACAGACAGGTTGTAACAATACAAAGACTTCAGAAAGCAGGATTCAAGGTAGAAGTGCACAAATTAGTGGAAGAATGCACAAAAACAAGAAAAGCAGAAGTGAACTTAGCGACAAAAGAAAATACTTGAAAAAGAAATGAAACTAACGCGCTTTATCTATGACAAAAGACCGAGAGTGGAAAGAATACAGGCAGTGGTGTGCGATTAAGCTCACTTAAAGCGCTTATACTGAGGCAGAATGTAGCTCGGATCCTTCATAAATGGAGGAGGAAAACCCTGATAATACTGCTTCCAGGAATTGTCAGTCTGCTTGGTATACTGATGGTCTATTACACAGCCACCTAACAAAGCAGTCAATGAAAGTCCTGCAGCCAAAACCAATTCACGAAACATAATAATCACTAAATAGTAGTGGTATTTAAAACTTATGCTTTCTGGACAAGAAAACCGTTGCTGGAAGGCAGTATGCGCACTTTCTGGCCCTGCTTGATGTGCAGATGCTTGGCAAGCGCTGCTGGAATGCCGACGACAAGACTCTTGCCGCTGATGGTCACCTTGCGCGGGAAGGCGAAATCACGTTTTTTAATCTCTTCAGTGCGGGCCTCCATTTCATCAGCCTGCTCTTCGGTAAAGACAACATTATTGCACTTTGGACATAAATATGCTTGAACATCATAAAGCGGAAGGCCTTCTTCGTACTCATATTCTGGAACAATTCCTATGTGCATTTCAACATTGCACTTTGCACAATACCAGCCGTCTTTCATTTTTGCCATTCCTTTGATATCTCGTATACAGTAATAACGCGCAATTCGCCGCCATTAAATGTGTAAATAACAACTACAGCTTTTTCTTTAAACTCAAGCCGTTTGTAATGCCTGATTTCTCCTTCAACACAGTTAGTTGCTTTAAGCACGCCAAATTCTAGGCATTGCAATACTTCATCTTCAGAGATGCCTTTCTTCAGCATCCTTTCCCTGGCGTGCACTGATAATATCATGATTAATCACTTATCATATAAAAAACTATCTGCGGCGCATTGCCATTATCATTTTGTAGTTCATCCGCGCCTTCTCATTCTCAGAAAGACTGCAATCCTCGTTTTCATCCAAGAGCGCTATCAGATATTTTTCAAGTTTGTCCTGCGAGCCGTAAAAAGCAGGCGAATTACCATCACCCGGGTCCGGCAGTTTAGGCACAGGCTCAGGACCTCTGTAAGGCAGAGCAATCTTTCCCATAAAACTGTCAGGGTTGAGAAGATTACCGCACAAATGCCCAGTTTCCTTGTCATCAATATAAGTGTCACCAGTGTCACTGTTCAAATTAGCCAAATCCAGCAAGGCTTCCAGCTGCCGATGACTAAAATGAGCGCCGGCGAGAACCATCCGCTCCAAACTGCCCTTAAACTTCTGATAGTTCTCCTTGTTCAACTTAATGCAGCCACATTCACCGCTCTTGCAGTCCTGCGGAGATTCCTTGACCTGAATGTCAGACAACTGCATATAACTTCCAGTCTCAAAACGCTTATTACAGCTGTAAACCAAGCCGGCAATGGTAACCACGGCAGCCACAGCATAAACCCTCCAATCTTTCCATATACTGTTCACATCTTCCCACATCATAGTGCTCACCTCATAGTATTATATGTTAAACTAGTTAAAGGGTCTATCGACGAGAAAGTTGAAAGAATTACTAGTTAGGTTGGAAAGTTTACGGAAAAATAAGGCAAAAGATGAAAAGATTACGGACTAATCCGGAGTTGATATCTCAACTCCATTGTTGCGACAGGAGCCGGTAAAATCCGCTGGGAGAAAGAAACATTTATATAGCTAAAGTATATACTATGGCTATATGGCTACTGAAATGATAACAGTAAAAATGG
>CAYUHB010000102.1:0-4053 GCA_964444355.1 uncultured Methanosarcinales archaeon | reverse complement strand
CATTAAATATTTCTTGTTTTGTTTTCATTTTTTATGTATGACTTGATTATTGTTGGCAGTGGTCCTGCTGGCCTGACTTGTGCTATTTATGCCGGCAGGAAGAAGTTGAAGTCCGTGCTTGTTACAGGTCCTAATGTCGGTGGTGAGACGAATAATACTGTTGATATCCAGAATTATCCTGGTTTTGAGGGTGCTGGTGCTGAGTTGATGCAGAAATTTTTTGTTTCTGCGAAGAAGTGGGGTTGTGAAATTGTTGAGCAGTTTGCCGTTAATATTTCAAAATCGAAAAATTTTGTTGTTGAGCTTGATGACGGAAAAAAGCTCGATGCAAAGACCGTTATTTTGTGTTATGGCCGCCAGAGAAGAAAGCTTGGCGTTCCTGGCGAGGACAGGTTTTTCGGCCGTGGTTTGAGCACTTGTGCTACCTGCGACGCTCCGCTTTATCCTAATAAGGATGTTGCTGTGATTGGCGGCGGTAATAGTGCTGTTGATGGTGCTTTGGAGCTTGCGAGGATTGCCAAAAAGGTTTATCTTGTTCACAGGCGCGACCAGTTCAGGGCAGATGAGGTTGCTGTTGATTCTGCGAGAAAGAATCCGAAAATAGAATTTGTTTTAAGCAGTGTTCCTGTGGAAATCAAAGGCGAGAAATTCGTTTCTGCTTTGATTGTTGAGGATGCTTCCAAAAAGCGCAGGGAATTGCCTGTTCAGGGTATTTTTTCTGAGATTGGCTGGGAGGTTAAGACTGATTTCTTGTCAGGTCTTGTTGATGTTTCTTCTGCTGGCGAGATTGTGGTGGACCAGTTGTGCAGGACTAAGACTTCTGGCTTGTTTGCCTGCGGCGATGTTGCGAATGTTCCTTATAAGCAGACTGTTATTGCTGCAGGCATGGGTGCGGTTGCGGCTTTGGAGGCTTATAAATTCTTGACTGGTGCTGTTGCTGAGTACGCCAAATAATTTTTATACTCTTTTGGCATTTTTCTTTTTATGCACAAATTATTTGCTGTTTTCATTGTTGTTTTTGTTCTTGCCGTATCGATTTTGCTGCTTGTTTCTGTTGAGGCTAAGTTTTCTGCGTGTCATTGCTATTTTACTGGAGAGTGCCAGTTTGATGAGAATGGTGTTGCTTTCAGGTATTATTATTGCGGTAATTGTCCTGCATATAGCGGATTTCGCCAGTATAACGGGTGTTTAAATGCTACTTCTCCGCCTGCTTGGCCTCATTCTTAGAATTCTTCCTGTGTTAGTTCTTTGAGAAGTCCTTTTCTTCTTAGGACGTCTACTTGTATTGGTCGGTATTTGAAGACTACGTCTCCTTTCGCGTCTCCGCCTAATTCCCAGGGTTCAATCAGCAGTATGTCTCCTTCTCTTACCCACAATTTTCTTTTCAGTCTTCCCGGTATTCTGCAGATTCTTGTTCTGGCATCCATGCATCTTACTTTCATTCTGCTTCCGCCTACTCTTTCTTCGCAGACGCCTAGAACTTGTGTGCCTCTTGGTGTTGGAGTTCTTCGTATTTCTTCCTGTTCGTGCTGTTGTTGTTGCAGTTCTTCTTCTTTCTTGCTCATCCTCGTTTATTTCTTTTATGAGTGTTTATAAGCCTTTCTTCTTTGTGTTTCAGATAATTTTATATTCTTGTTACATCTCAAAACATCAAAAGAGGTAAAATGGCTAAGGAGCATTACGTTGTTCTGGTGATTGTTGGTGTTGTTCTTGTTGTTGCAATTGGGTTGCTGTATTTTGGAAAAACAGAAGGGCGTGCTTTTGCCAGTCCTCCTACAGCCGCGCCGGCTCCTCGTTCTCCTACCCCTGTTCCGCGCCCTAGAGGGGTTGTTATTGAAGAAATTTCTGTAAAGCCATCATTTCCTCCTGAGGTTGCTTACTGGTTGAAACCAGGAAAGCTTACAACGCCGGGCGATGCGATTAAGCAAGTGATGATTAAGCCGATTTCTCTTAATGTTGGCCAAGAAAGTACTTCAACTCATCCATATTATATCCCGCCCAATGCTGATTCGCCTGAATTTAATATTGTTAGAGGTATTCTTAGTTATGTGAAGAATTTTAATAAATTCAAATCTGATCCGGGCTGTGCTAATTGCTTTAACAGAAATGTTAATGATGTTTTCTCAAATGGCATTAGTAGTGCAGAGGATAATGCGAATTGTGGTCATTATGCTTTATTGTTTTTAACACTGGCCAGATTGTATGGCATACCTGCCAAGTTTATTGATGTATATTTTACTAATTGGGCAGATGAACAAAAAAATAAAGGTTGTTGGGATGGAAAAACAAGAGGGCACGCCTATGCTCAAGTCTATATTAATGGAATCTGGCATGGTGTTGACCCAATGGGTGGATTTTTTGTTGCCATGGATGAAAAAGGTAATGTTCCTAATCTCTTCGGTAAGGTTATGGCAAGAACCATGGCAGAAGGTAAAGATAATGCTGATTATATGCATACCCTTACTCGTGGATGCCTTGAAAGTTATCGCTATCATCTAGCCATTCCTAATTTGCCTCTATGTCAGGATGCTTCATTACCTGTTTTTTCATCTGAAGAGAGCATTACTTGTCAAACTCCTTTAACGATCATAACAATCAGCCGAGAACCTAAAACAGTTTATGAACAAAAGTCATCTTCGAGCTGAGGGCAAAAAAGCTATTTTTCCACTTCCCACTGGACATCCGCGCGCAGCGTTTTTAAAGTGATTTCTTCTATTTTCAATCGCCGCTCTGCCGAAGCTCTGCTTCGGTGCTTTTCTTCTCCCCTTGCAAGGCGTGGGGAGAAGAAATCAGTCTTTGACCAGAGCGGCGGAAATAAACCTATGTTAAGAGAGTCTTTTGTAGTGTTGCCTGGTGTCCGCTATAGAACCGAGAGCAAGCTGTGGCAGCAGGGTATTAATTCGTGGGATGATTTTCTGGGCGCCGGTAAGGTTAAAGGTTTGAGCATAGCAAGAAAGGAAAGTTTTGATTGGAAGTTAAAGGAATCTTCTCAGCATTTGAGGTCTGGCAATTCTTCTTTTTTTGCAAATATGCCGGACCAGTGGCGTCTCTATAACGAGTTTAAGGACGAAGCAGTTTTTCTTGACATTGAGACTAACGGTTATTACAGCGGTATTACTGTGATAGGCTTGTCAGACGGTTTTGACACTAAGACTTTCGTGCGTGGCTTTAATCTTGACCGCGCGTTAATCATTAATGAGCTTTCAAAATACAAATTAATTATTACTTTTAATGGCGCTTCTTTTGACCTTCCGGTCATTAATCGTTATTTTGATTTCAGCCCTCGTGTTCCTCACATCGACCTTCGTTTTGTCTGCCAGAAGCTGGGTTTTACCGGTGGTTTGAAAGCGATTGAAAAGCAGTTTAGCATTAAGCGCCGTCCTGAAGTTAATGGTCTTTCAGGAGAGGATGCTGTTTATTTGTGGGAGATGTGGAAGTCTACTGGTGATAAGGATTATCTGGACAGGCTTGTCTGGTATAATGAGGAGGACATCTTGAATTTGCGTCCGTTGGCAGAAAAAATGATTCCTGCGATGTGGAATAAGGTGCGCTATGTCAAGAACCCGATGGTTCTTGAGCACGCTAAAAATTCGCTAACAAATTTTTAGCGCTTAAAGAAAGATATTGCTTTGCCTACTGCTTCCTCTACTGCAAAAGGGTCGTGTCCTGTCAGGACATAAATAAGGTATGCTATTGCAATTACTACAAGCGCCAGCGGTATTATTTTTTTCAAGGCTCCTACCAAAAATTTGAATGCAGCTATTGCAAGTATTATCAGCGCGATGATGATTAGCAGGCTTAGTATGCTCATATGATGGTGTTTTGCAGAAAGCTTTTTAAAACTTGTTATGGACTTTTTAGGTTATGAAACTTTTTCATGTTCACGCGAAAAGCACTGTTGATGTTAAACTGCCGGATGAATTTTTGAGGAAACTGCCGAAGCGTCTTGGTATTGTTACTACAATTCAGCATTTGCATAAGATTGGTGATGTTGTTAATCAGACTAAGGGCGTTCTTGCTGGTCAGGTGCTTGGCTGTAATGCTTCTCAGGCA
>CAYUHB010000101.1:0-4062 GCA_964444355.1 uncultured Methanosarcinales archaeon | reverse complement strand
GTTTCCTGCTGCTGGTCGATCGGCTCATCCGGGCTATCCCAGATAATGAACGGAGTGTCAAAATAAAATCATTAAAAATCAAGAAGAGAATCAAAATGAACGAAATCAAAGGACAAAAATTAGGCGAACACTTCATTAAGTTAAGCGATCCGATACTTGAAAATATCTTAAAGAAAGGGCTTTTGCCTAGAGCAAAAGTTAGAGAAATGATAGGGCGTGGAGAAATGCCAGAATTGGCTGTTACAGATATTTGCAGTTCTCTAACAAAAAGAGAGTATATAGATGAAGCTAATGAGCTTATTGATGCATATAGGCCCGGGGGAATTGCGCATCCTAGAACGGATTCTGTATTTGCATTCGTCTATAGGCGCCATATTGAAGTATTAAAAGAACCGGATGAATATTCAAGAAGCGTCATATTAATTCATGGATTGACCGGAGAGGAAGTAGTGGGCGATGGTTGTCACATAGATAATGCTGTTTGGTATCTTGTTGGAGCACGTGAAGGTTGGCCTAATCGTAATCCCTTTGCAAGGCTGTCTGGTAGTGGTCTTCCTCAAAGAGAACCTAAAATATCTGAAGAAGAAGCACAAAAAGTGATAAAAGAATCGGCGGAAAAATATTGGTCAACTTTAATTCCTCTAGATAAATTTATTGAAAACTATCGGTCGAAGGGATTAACATGGGAGAATATGGAATATGATGATTGGGTAAGAATTACAGATAAAGTTGAATTACCGGAAATAATGGGGTATCCTGAAATAATTATTCCCTCAGGAGTTGAACCATCAAGATTGGAGATTGCTTTCAAATATATTCATAAAAAGTAACTTACGCCCCAACAACCGCCAGCCTGTTCTTTCCCCTCATTATCACTACGTCTTGTTTTTTTCTTTTGAGTCTTTGTTTCAGTGCTTTGTCCATTGTTGCTATGATGTTGTTCTCGTCTGCTTTGTCTAGAAGTAGATTGTCAGTGTGTCCTCCGATTGTTGGGAGTATTGTTACTCTTTTCGTCATGAGTATTGTTCTTGCGAGTTTTGCTGCTTGTCCTTCTTTTTTGCCTCGTGCTATTATCTCGTCTAGTTCTTCCATTGTCCTATCCAGAATGGCCACTTCAAATGAATGGTCTAGTATTCTTGTTAGCTCTGCCTGTATGTCTACTTTGTTTTTTGCGCATTCTACTAAAAAGTTAGTGTCTAGCAGTATGGTTTTCAAGGTTTGTCACCCAGGTTGTGATTGATGATAGTATTATGCTGTATAGTATGAACGCGAATGTCAGGTCTATTACTGCTGTCATTGTTTCAATGTTGTGTACTGCGAGAATAAACACCACTGCTGCTGTTGCTATTCCTTTTGGCGCGTTTAGTGCCATGTAGACAATCTCTTTTATGTTGTATTCTTTGTGGACGCTGAACCAGCAGGCAATGAATCTTATTGCTGTGTATACTCCGAATAGTATTCCTGATGTTATGAAGAATTCTTTTGTGTATGGTATTTTTATTATTAGTCCTGTCAGCATAAATACTAGAATATACAGTGCTTTTGCGAGTACGCTTTCTGCTTGCAGTAAATTAATTTTTTCTTTGACGTAAACATTGCCGAAGAATAGTCCGAGTGCAGTGACTGCCAGTACTCCTGAGCCTCCCAGATTCTCAGCTAATACATAAGACAGTAGTGCTGCTACGATGACTGCTAGTGGTGAGTATACTTGTGTGTATGCTTTTTGTACAACCTTAAACAGCACTATTCCGACAAATATGCCTGCTCCTATTCCTACTATGAATTTCATTACGAATGGTGTTGCTTGTTCTATTATTTCTGCCAGCATTGTTGTTTTGATGTTTTGTGATAAGTCCAGTACTAAGAATGGCAGGATTACTGTTAGTGGCGTGTTGAATATGCTTTCCAGTTTCAGCAGTGTGAGCGCTTTTGATTTTCCGCCGTACATCAGCATGACTTCTGGCGACGTTCCTGTCACTATTGCTGAGAGCAGCAGGCTGCTCCAGAATGGCAGGCCGAGTATGTAGTGTGTTGCTGCTGTGAAGAATACAAGTGTGAATATTGTGTTTATGAATGTTAGATTGATTACTTTTGAGCTGAACGTGTCCAGTTCTCGCAGCCTGAGCCTTGCTGTGCTGTCAAATACTATCATTGCCAGCGAGAGTATTGCTACGCTGGTGAGGAATACTGTTGGAAACTCTATTAGTGCTTGATCTTTGTATTCTATGCTTCCTAAGAACATTCCTGCTAGTAACAGCAGCAATACGTCTGGTATTCTTAGTTTGCTTCCTATCCAGGAGCACAATACTCCTGTGAATAGTAAGAATGCGATTGCTGTCGTTATTATTAGCGCTTCTTGCATTTCTTCTCTTTTTGTCTGATTTTATTTAAATGTTAGTTACTACTCTTTTGCAATCTTCCAGGTGCTTTCGAAGAAAGCCCTGAAACGGTCTGCTATATCTTGTGAGGTTATTAGTATCGCTATAGGATTTTCCGTCCAGGAAACGATAACTACCTGATTTCTGAAGATGTTGATATTGGATGGTGTCGGGAAAGTGATATAGCAAATTTTGTATAGGTCGGTTTTGAGTGTTTTAATCACCTTTTCCTGCATTGTTTTCAAGGATTCATGGGATATTCCTCGTACTTGCAGTCCTATTTCCGCGCGGTATCTGCTGAATTGAAGGTACATTTTTTGTACTGCTTCTCTGTACGGTTCTCCTAATCCTGCAAAAAAGAGCCATTCGTCGTCTTTTTTTATGTTCTGCACCAGGTCCCAGTGTAGTGCTCTGATCGCAGGCAGTCCGAGGAATATTTCTGCATTTTGCATTGGTTTGTGAAGTTCGAATTTTGCCATTAGTTCTGGCAGGTGTTTTTCGAGGTCTTGTTTTTGTTCTGTGATTTTCTTCTCTTGGGTTAGCAGGTATTCTTTTAGTTTGCCGGGCGGTGTTGCCTGGAAGTGTTTTGTTTTGTTTTTGACGATGTGGGAGACAAGTCCTTTTTGCATCAGTTTTTCCAGTATTTCATAGACTTTTGAGCTTGAAATCTTTGACTCGGCGATTATGGGTCCTGTTGTTGTCTGTCCTAAGCTTAGCAGGCTTAGGTATACTTTGATTTCTCCTTTTGTTAGTCCTATCTCCTCTAAGAAGTGTTCTGCCATTACTCCTCACATAGGGGGAAATAATACTTAAATACTTGTTGTCCATTAGTAGTGGTAACAACAAAATTAATGCAGGGATAATATAACTCAGCGTACGAAGGTGAAAAAAATGAAAAATGTGATAAAATCAACATTTGCGGTTTTAGTTTTGTTCTTTTTGTTTAGCTGTGCTGCCGGTCCTCAAGAGCCCTTGAAGATTGGTGTTGTTGCTACGCTGTCCGGCGTTGGAGCGTTCCAGGGCCAGCAGGAGCTTAGAGGTCTCGAGTTGGCTGTGGACGAGATTAATGCCAAAGGAGGTATTGATGGACGGCCTGTTAAGCTTGTCATCGAAGACTCCAGGACAGATTCAGCAGGTGCCGTTACTGCCATCAATAAACTTATTGACTTGGACGGTGTTAAGTTTGCTATTGGTGATTCTTGGGTTACTACAACTGCTGCCATAGTTCCTGTCTCTAACGAGAAGGGAGTGCTCCTTATTTCCCCTGTCGGTTCTTTGGATTCTTTGAGCAATGATGATCTTTTCTTTAGGACCACGCCTGTCATCAAAGATACTATGGACCCGCTGGCAAAGTACGCGTTCGAAAATGGAGTGAGAAAAGTCGCGATATTGTATCAGGACACGCCTTTTGGTGTAGAGCACGCGCGTGATTTTTCAGCTGCTTTCGAGCGTTTGGGTGGCCAGATTGTTGGTCAGGAAAAAGTGCTTCTTACAGCTACTGATGTTAGGACTGAGCTTTCCAAGCTTGCTGAAAAGAAGCCTGATGCAATCTTGAACCTTCATGCTACAACGCAGGTTGGTCTGGTGAATAAGCAGGCGAAGGAGCTTGGTATCAATGTTGTTTGGCTTTCTTCGTATGGTGCTGAGACCTCAATCTTGTTGAAAGATTATGGAGCCGTAGCTG
>CAYUHB010000100.1:0-4133 GCA_964444355.1 uncultured Methanosarcinales archaeon | reverse complement strand
CTCCAGCTGAGCAAGAACATCCTTAAACTCCTCAAAAGAATTAATCTTTCCAGAACGAGCATGCAAATGACTGAAATCAATGCAAGGAAGAACCTGCTCAACCTCCTGCGCCAATTTTATAGTCTCCTGCAAATCACCCCACTGAGTCAGCTTGCCAGTAGTCTCAGGACGAATCCAAACAGAAATATTCTCTTCTTTCAACTTTTTAACAACCTCTTTCACACCTTTTTTTATTAACTCGAAAACTTTCTCCTTAGGCCTGTCCAAATAAAAACCAAAATGCCAGACAGCACTCCAGCCGCCGCACTCATTCAAGCGCTTCGCAGCAGAAACCATCCTGTTGATAGAAGCGTGATATTTCGCAGGGTCATTAGAAGCAAGATTAACATAATACTGACCGTGACAGGTAAGAACGATTTCCGCAGCTTTTTTGATTTCAAGAGCGAGCTCTGCATTAACGTTCACATTATGAACAAACTCCAACTCCATAGCATCAAGACCGAGTTTGCGAACTTGTTTAATTCCATCAAGAGTATTACCGGCACACAAAGGAATACCAGGAGTGCCGAAGAGCAGGGAGTTCATAGAGAATTAATTTATGACAAAGTTTATAAGAGTTATGAAATTAAGAATATCGTATGAAAGGATATAAAATTGCAGTAACAATCGGAGTAATAATAGTATTAATCAGCATCATTCTGGAAGCGTGGGCTCGTAACAAACCAGAATTCTTTCACGGAAAAATAGGAATAATAGCAGGCATAATCGTTATAGCAATCGGGGTATTGATATGGGTAATAGACCCAATAATGGCTATCTTCTCAAAGAAATGGCGTTCTCAACAGTAATCCACGCAGACATCAAACCAAAACCTTTCTTGTTGATATCAAACGGCTCAACCTTCTGAGCATTCTTCAGGAAAACAAGCAAACAATATTTCTTGTCTTTATACAAATCATAAATATCGCCAGCACAAATATCAGCACCATACTTGTCGAGAATTTCCCTGATTTTATCCTGCGTCAAATCAGAAAACTGCAAAACAGATTCAACATCCGCTTTCACAGAAACAAATTTGCCCTCCTTGAAAAAAACAGCATCACCAGCACTAATTTTATCCCAAGGAGCACGCTTAGTCTTATACCATCTCGACTCAATCTTCTTCTCACCAGAAAGAACCTTCTGCGTCAAACCCCAAGACTTGCACATAATAGCGACATGGTGCATTTTAATAACCAAACCTTCTCTCGTATTCAGTATGGTCAAACCATTCAAGAATAATACTCACAATCCTGATTTCATCGCTTTCTATCGTATACAATAATCTCCAAGCATTTGGCAAATCGTATTTCCACAAATTAGTAATGCCGTATTTTTGAACATAAACCGCAGGCCATAAATGTTTTGAAATCTTTGTTCCGCAAGCAGGACTATTCTTCATATCGTTAATAGCCCTATCAATAAACTTATACAATTGCTTGTCCTCGAATCTGCCAACTTTCAAAGACTCTAATTCTGCCTTTAATTCCTTATTAATAAATCCGACAAAAATGTCCTTATTCATCTCGCCAGAAGCCCTTCTCTCATCAATTTCTTAATCCTTTGAGGATTGTAAGTCCACATTATACATCCGTCTCTATCAATCATAATCTTTCCTGATTCTTCCAAATAACTCAATATCACCTGAAAAGTCTGATACATCATCTTCTTGGGCAATTTCTGCCACAACTGATACTTGCCACACTGCTGGCTGTACTTCCTTATAGTCTTCTCTACCATAATCACGGATTCCAATGTCGGGCTGTGCAAAAGGGTTTGTTCCATATTATATAAGTATATATAAGAAGAAATATATAAAGCTTATGCTTTCACTACCTTGTTAATCTCTTTCACAAGAGCATCAATCTGCTTTTCATCCATGCCGTGAACCTTGCAGCCATTAGCAATACTCTCAACAGCGCTGACACGGCAGCCAATGCAGTGCAAGCCGTGCTTGAACATCACCTCAGCAGTATCAGGATACTTCTTCAACACATCACCAATAATACTATCTTTTGTAATCATTGTTTCACCCCGCAGGTAGCCTGCATCGGCTCGTCCTTAACCATACGCTTCTCCTGCTTCGTTTTCTTAAAATAATCATTGATGGCAGCGCGCAAAGCACGATGACCAAGAACGGAACAGTGGAACTTGCGCAAAGGAAGCTCGCCAAGCCTTGAAACAATATCCTGAGGCTTGATGTCCAAAGCCTTGTCAAGAGACATTCCATTATGCTCAGTCACAATAACACTAAGCATTGAAGTAGAAGCAATAGCACTAGCACACCCAAAAGTCTGCCACTTGCACTCAACAATTTTTTCATCCTTAACCTTAATCCACAACTTCATGACGTCGCCACATGCTGGCGACCCCACTTCACCAACACCATCTGCCTTATAGCCCTTAATCTCCTCTTCAGTCTTGAAAATATTGCGAGGATTAAAGAAATGGTCCTTCACAGTTTCAGTATAAAACCAAGGCTCAGCCATACAAATCCTCCTCCTTAATGTGAACAGGAGACAATCTTCGAAGCGTTTCAACAGCGCCAGGCAAAACCTTCAAAACCTTATCAATATCAGCAGAAGTTGTACGCCTGCCAAGAGTAAAACGAACACTCCCATGAGCAACCTCATAAGGCAAACCAAGAGCAGTAATAACGTGGCTCGGAGCCAAACTCTTTGAAGTACAAGCACTACCAGAACTGGCACAAATACCCTTCTCATTCAAATGCAAAAGCAAAGCCTCACCCTCAATATCAAGGAAAGAAACATTAACATTGCCAGCCAGTCTTTCCTTAGGATGACCATTAAGAATAACCTTAGGAACAGAATTAAGAATGCCGTTCACAAGCCTATCACGCAGTCTGGAAACCCTCGCAGATTCCTTCTTACGCTCACTCTGCATCAACTGCAAAGCTTTTGAAAAACCAACAATGAAAGCAACATTCTCAGTGCCAGAACGCAAGCCAAACTCCTGGCCACCGCCATGAATCAAAGGAACAATATTAACACCCTTGCGGATAAACAGCAAGCCAACACCCTTAGGAGCATAAACCTTGCTGCCATTCATACTAAACAAATCAACACCAAGCTTTTCCACATCAATATCCAGCAAGCCAGCCTGACAAGCATCAGTATGGAAAAAAACATTATGCTTTTTTGCAACCTTAGAAAGCTCAGAAATATGATTTATCGTGCCAATCTCGTTATTAGCATACATTACTGAAATAAGAATAGTGTCAGGACGAATGGCTTTCTCCAAATTAGAAGCACTAACCTGACCAAACTTGTTAACAGGCAAATAAGTAACCTTAGCACCCTCATACTTCTCCAAATACCTGCAAGCCTCCAAAACAGCATGATGCTCCACACGCGTTGTAATGATATGCCTGCCTTTTGATTTATTCGCAGTAAAAACACCCTTAATGGCAAGATTAACACTCTCAGTACCACAGCCAGTAAAAACTATTTCATCAGAAGAACAATTCAAAACATTTGCAACAGCAGAACGCGCAGAATTCATAGCCCGCAAAGCACGCAAGCCCATAACGTGAAAACTGCCAGGATTACCATAATCCTTCAACCAAAAGCGTTCCATCACGGCTTTGACACGCGGGTCAACAAAAGTCGCGGCAGCATTATCCAGGTAAACTTCTTTCATAGCAAGCATTACACCCCTTCAAACAATGAACCTGGCAAGCAACACGCTCATCACGAGTCAATTTGAGCAGTCTTTGCATCTCGTTCATCAAAGTAATATCATCAGCAATCCTGGCAGCAGACTCGCCAATAGCCTTCTTGAGCTCAACACTGAATTTTATTTGCGAAGCGCGCTTAGAACTGAAATACTGGCTCACAGCAGCCCCTGTAACACCCAAAAGCTTTGCAATATCCTTTTGAGGTTTGCCAGCACTTTTCAAGCTGACAGCAAGCTCGCGCCTAAGAGCTGGAAGCACGTAAAAAACTTCAATCTCCTGCGGCTGCAACAGTTTCTTAACCATAGTTAATATTAACTGCAGTTCATATATAAAGGTTTCGGGAAAAACAGCCGTGTGTAAGAAGTCTACCATTCTGTAGGTTCGATTCCTAATTCAT
>CAYUHB010000099.1:0-4246 GCA_964444355.1 uncultured Methanosarcinales archaeon | reverse complement strand
TAATACACTTCTCCTCTTCCTGATACGTATCCTTGGATTGATGCAACGTTTGGTACTGAGCGCAGTACTTGTAAATCGAGTTTTGTGAGGTTTTTTGTGTCATCTGATGTTGTGCTGGAGCCGTGGTTTTCGTCTTCAGGTCCTGGTCCTCTAAAACCTCCTCCTGCTCTTCCTCCTCCTGGCGAGACTGTTATCTGGTCTGCTCCCATTCCTTGGAGTCTGCTTTGCACGTTCTGCTTGAGTCCTTCGCCTATTGAGACTATTGCCACAATGGCTGCCACTCCTATCACAATGCCGATTATGGTCAGCCAGCTTCGTAGTTTGCTGTGGCGGAGTATGTTTAGTGCCAGCTTGAATGATTTGCTTATTTTCACTTTTTATTTCTCCATTTTTTGTACACGAAATATACTATTCCGATTATGACTGCAATCGCTGCAAGGTAAAGTGCATAAGTTGTCCAAGATGTTGTTTGTGTTCGCCCTGGGAATGCTCCTGGCGTTGTTGTGCCTCCGTTTGCAGTTGCAATTGTTGCTGCGAACTGTATTGGTACGGTTTTTGTTACTGTTCTTCTTGTTCCTGTTGTGTCTGTGTAATCAATGTTTACTTTGAGGCTGAGTTTTGCATCTCTAGTTGTTGACACGCTTTGTTTTGCTCCGGTTTGTTCTGTTCCGGTGGCTTGTGGTGCTGTTCTAGGTGTGGATTTCGTTATCTGGAATGATGCTATTGTGTAGTCTCCTTGGTCAAGGTTGCCGACTATTGAGTCTGTGCTTCCGGTTACTTTGAGTCCTTCTTGTTCAGGCACTCTGACTGTTACTGATAGCGCCCTGTTTGTTCCTACGTTTGCTATTGCAAGGCTTGTTTGTCCTTTTGAGCTTTCTGAGAATGTTACGTCAAAGTCTGTTTCTCCTCCTACAAATATTCCTGCTTTTGTCGTGTATGTTTCTGTTTGGTTCGCCGCGTCGTATTGCATTGCAAGGTTTAACGTGTAAACGTCAGGGTCTGCGTTCATGCTTGCTATGACTTTGTAGGTTAACTGTGCGTATTCTCCTACGTCCAATGTCATGATGTGTTGTGTGTTGTCTGAGCCTACTGGAAGTATGAGTCCGTCTGGCTCGCTCCAGGAGAATACCACGTTGTTTAGTGCTGCTTTTCCTTGGTTCGTTATTGTGAATACCAGCTCTGTTTGTTTTCCAGGCGATAATACTGTTGGGTCGTAGGTTATCTGTGCCACTCCTCCTGCTGTGACTTCTATTTGGAAGTCTCTTTTTGCTCCTCCGCTTGCTCCTTTCATTGAGTATTCAAAGGAGAGGTCGTATGTGCCTCGTGTTGCTTCTTTGCTTACGCGGAATTTGTAAATTATTACTTTGGTGGATGCGCTTTCAGGGCTTCTTGGAAGCGATGCTATTGTTTGGACTGCTGAAGCATCTATGAGTGTGAAGGGATATTCTGGCAGTGCTTCTATTTTCCAGTTTTGCGCTTCTACTTCTCCTGTGTTTTGCACTTGCAGTCTTACTTCTACCACGTCTCCTGCCTTGACCGGCTGGGGGTCCTGATTGATTAATGTCAGGTCAATTATGGGCATTTTTGCTTCTGCCGCAATAGCCAGTACTGCCGTTATCACTAATATCATTAATAGTAGTTTTGTTGGTTTCATTTGTTCACCTCAATCTTCTCTATTTCTCCGTCTTTTATCATGATTATTCTTTCTGCCATCTTTGCGAGATGTAAATCGTGCGTGACGAGAATTATGGTTTTTCCTTTCTTTTTGTTTATGTCTTTTAGTGTTTGCATTATGAATTGTCCTGTTTTCGTGTCAAGGTTTCCTGTTGGCTCGTCTGCCAGGAGTATTTCCGGTTCTACTGACAGCGCTCTTGCGATTGCGACTCTTTGTAATTGTCCTCCTGACAGTTGTGATGGCAGGTGTTCCATTCTGTCTGCTAGTCCTACGAGTTTTAGCAGTTCTTTTGCTCTCTTGCTCGCGGTTGATGTGTCCTCATCCTGGAATTCTAGTGGCAGCATTACGTTTTGGAAAGCGTTTAGTGTTGGTATGAGGTTGAATTGCTGGAAGACAAAGCCTATTTTTTTGCCTCGTGTCTGAGCTAGCTGGGATTCTGTTAGTTTTGTTATGTCTTTGCCGTCAAGCAGCACTATTCCTGATGTTGGAATGTCAAGGCATCCTACTATGTTCATTAGCGTGCTTTTTCCGCTTCCGCTGGGTCCTGTTATTGCTACGAATTCTCCTTGCTTGATTTCTAGTGAGACATTTTTTAGCGCTTCTACTGTGGTCTCTCCCATTTGGTACGTCTTTGTCACTTTTTTTAGTTCTATTATTGTCTTTATCATACAAACTTTTATATATTGATGGAAACTGCTTATAAAACGTTAGTGAAACCAAGTGAAACCATTTGGAAAAAATTAAAGGGGTTTTGAAACGAAATGAAACTGGATTTTGCTCATCACAAACTGCACATGATAGTTTTAATTCTGTGCTTTCTGTATGCCGGAGCTTCTTTGGTGTTTTTCATTACGAATTATTCAAATTTTGTGCGTGCTGAGAGCATGGAATCGCGTATGCGTGGTGCTAATTTTTCTGATTTTAATATGTCTAGTGCCTTTCCGCCCCCTCCGCCAAGGGAGTTTAGGGAGGATAGGATGGCTAGAGTTGCCCGTAATACTATGATTACTTCTCTTGTCGGCTGTATTGTTTCTATTCTTGCAGGAATATCTATTCTTGATCTTGTCAGGAAGAAGGAGAAAAGGGAGCTTACAAAGAGCATTATTGAGTCTATGACGACTCCTGAAGAGAAGAAGGTTATTTCTGCTCTTGAGGATGCTGGCGGTGAGCTTACTCAGGCTCAGATTGTTGATAAGGTGAGGCTTACTAAGGTTAAGGCGCATCGTATTATCAAGCGTCTTGAGCAGATGAAGATTATCACAAAATACCCGTATGGTGTTACTAATAAGATTGTTCTTGAGAAGATTAGTGAGAAGAACGGGAATTCATAAACAGCACGAATGCACACAAATTTAATGATACATATCTCTTAATAATCTATCAACGGTTGCATCATTGTTTGCTATTATTACTCTGAATCTCGGAATGGTTCCTTTTGGATCAAGACCTCTAAACACATCATCTGTAGGAGTCCAGTTTTCAGTATCATTTTTTCCAGAGTATCCAAATACCCTGACCACTCCCTCTAGTTCTTCCACTATTAATGAAGGAACTCCAAAATCATGAAGAGTCGTATGCGAACAAATAAAAGCACAGCTTTCCCCCTTCGCAGTTCTTAAAATTCCAGATAAATTTGTTCCAAAATCAACATTATTAGTTCCTATAGTATATCCTTTATCTTTCAATCTATCAGACAATAAATTAAATGGTTTTTCTAAGAACCTGTAATGAGCATCGATTGATTTTGAATTAACTTTACTTTTATCAATTGTTGGTAGTTTATGCCTTCGCCCATCTGGATCAATTTTCCATGCACCTTCTCCCCGTATTGCTGCATAGATCTCTCTTGTTTCGGGATAACAGCCAATTCCTAGAACCATTTTTCCTTGATTTAATAGTCCAACCATCATGGAATAGTCCTTTTCACCTTTGCAGTACATAGCGGTTCCGTCAATTGGATCAATAATTAAAACATCATCAGATTTATTGTCTTGATGAATTTTTTTCATACCTGTGCTTTCTTCCACCAGAGGAACTAAGTGTGGAAATTCAGCAAAGATGGGAATCATTAGATAATCTTGAGTAAACATATCCATGTACGTCAATGCAGAATGAAAAGCAGTGGAACTCACATTCGCTTGAGCCTGCTTTTCCAAATTTACAACTTTACCGCACATTGCTTTTTGGTATTTTGCTGCCTCAAGCATCCGTTCTAAAGTTATTTCATAAAATTTTTTTAAATCTATGGCCATATTAACCGTCCCATTATGTCAATTGCTTTTTGATTATTAAAAACCAGTTGTCTGATGTGCTGTTTGATTTCGGGATCTTTGATTCTATCAAACATGTATCGGATTTTTTGTTCGATTTTTTCTGGTTTTCTCCAGTTCACATAAATGTCCAAAACATTGAAAAAAGCTAACGAGTCTGCCTGTTGCAGTACATCTGCGGCTTTATTCAGATTATATGAGTGGGTTGCGTTATCAGGCACAGCAAGTAGAGAGCCATCAGAATTTTGTCAAAGCTCGCGCCCTCCACCAGTGAGTCGCGCTTCGCGCTCAACACTGGTGG
>CAYUHB010000098.1:0-4305 GCA_964444355.1 uncultured Methanosarcinales archaeon | reverse complement strand
TCAGATCTCTCTTGTATGCTACTATGTAGAATTCTGTGTCTGATGGTTGTTCTTCGCAGCTTGCTTTGCCGTCGTATCTTTTGATGTACCTGTCGCACGCTTTATCCGGCAAATCGATGTTGTTGTAGTACCATCCTGCATAGCTTACTGGTGGCTGGCTGATGTTTTCTTGTTTGAAGCCGTAGAAGAAGTCTTGTCCGTCTTTTGTTATGTAGATGTGTCGGAATTGTGGTGTGATGTTGTAGTACGTGTAGTTGTATCTCCCAACCGTTGAATCGTATACGTAGTCGTAGGTGTAGTCTTTTAGTTTTTCATACGAGTCTTTTACAAAATCTATTTCTGTTTGTGTTACTGCTGGCATCGGGCTTACTCCCGGAGCATAGATTATGCTTTGCGTATCAGGATTGTAATAGACTGAGTCTCCGCAGGGGTTGTATCCTGCATTTACTGCGTTGTCGCATTTTGTTTGTGAGTAGTTGAGTGCTTGCAACGGGCTTTTGTCTCCGGACATGTTTGTGTTTATCGCCGTTCCGAATGCTACTTTGTCTGCGTATTTTATGACGCAGATGTTGTTGACGCAGTTTTCTGTTTTTCTGTTTCCTGGTTGCAAACAATAGCTTCCTAAGAACGTGGTGACTGTTCCGTAGTCTGTGTTGTACTTGTATTCGTTGAGGACGTTTTGGTAATTGTCGCAGTATAACGCGAAATTGTTGGTTCCTGCTATTGCGAGTAATTGTTGTGCGATGAGTCTTGTTCTTGAGCTCCATTTGCCGTTTTCGCAGTAATTGTCTGAAAGGTATTGTTTGTCCTGTATGCATTTTGGTTTGTCTGCGTATGCTATTCCTGCCCAGTATTTGTCCGGCTGGTTGTCTAGTGTTTCGTTGAATGCGTTTTTCACCAGGCACTGTCCTGTTTCTTTGCAGAATCCTTGTGAGGTTAAGTCCCAGTTGGACTTCAGGCTGACTGATTCCCAGTGTGCTGCAAAAACTGCAGGCATTATCAGGATGAGCAGTATTAGTTTGGCGCGCATCTGTACCCTCTGTCACCAATCTGGTAGTATTCTCCTACCTCTCTGCAGCTTTGTCCGTCCCAGCATTGCGTGTTTAGACAGCATCCTTGTGATGTTGACCATGTTGTGGTTGTTGCTTGTGTTGTTGCCGTGTTGTTTGTGAACATCCAGTTTCCTGATGGCGTGCATACTATGTGGTGTTGTGTTCCTGTGAGTGTTGCGTTTAGCAGTGGTGCTCCGCAGGTTTGTTGTATGTGCGTTGTTATGCTGCCGAGTGTTCTGCTTTGGTTGCAGGTCGTGAAGTTTCCTTTGTAGTTGATGATTTTTTGTTCTGAGTCTGCAAATTCTCCTGATGCTATGAATGTGTTGTTGTAGCATCCTCCTGCTGTTCCTTCTCCTCCTGGCCACGGGTCTTCATACGTGCCTTGTAGCGTGTTGTCGTCTGCCGGGTCTCCGCAGCACTTGCTTCCTGTCCACGCTATTCTTGGAGGGGTGTTTGCTATTCCTGGCCAGGTGTTTTTTTGTCTTGCGGCTATGCAAGTTTTTTTGCCTTTGGCTAGATTGTCTAGGTCTGTTATCCACGTGTTTTCTGCAGAGCAGAATTGTATTCCTGTTTGGTTTATCCATTCTCCTGTTGTTTTGTAGTTGTTTCCGTCTGATAGTGTTCCTTCGTCTCCTGCGCATTCTGTTATTGTTGCTGTGCTTGGCGTGCATAGGAATTCGTGATGGGCTATTTCTCTCATATTATCATCATCAAAGGATCCGAATGCGTTGCTTGCAAATACTGTTGCACTCTTGTTTCCGCAGTAATAAATGCTCGACTCTCCGCCTGCTAAAAAGGATATTTGTGTTGGGCATGCTAGTTTTCTTGATTGTCCTTCGACTGCTGATGCCACCCATTTCCAGTCGCCTGCAGTGTCTTTTCCGCAGATTGCATTAAGGTTGTTGTAGTATGCGCAGGGCTCTGTTTTGTAGCTCTGGTCTCCTCCGCAGCAGTAGTCTCCGCTTGTCGCATACCATTTTGCGTTCCAATCGCCAGGTGACGGGCAAGTGCTTGCTTGCTCTATATCGCATTGTTTGTCCTGGTTCATATCAGTGCAGGCAATAACGTTTTCCTGGGTGTCAATATACATGTAAACGTTTGGATTTGTTGTTTCAGGAGTATACGTTCCTCCTGTCACATAACATCTTTTTGCAAAGTCTGATACATTTCCTAAGGGTTTTTTGCCTTCTGCAAATGTGACGTTTGACTTGATGTTTGATATCGGAACATATATGTCTGCTGTGGCGCAATCCGGACCTTGCTGAATTCTGTGTTTGACAGACGTATAGCGGAAGCTGTCTGAACACATTTTTACTATGTTGCCTTTTCCTCGTATTGTATCAGTTACTACCCACTCATGTGCTCCTTCATGTTCATTCCACCAATCTTCAGCTACAACAATGTTTCCTGAAAGTATTGCTACTCCTACTTGTATGTAATATTCCCAGTCTCCAGAGTGTACATTTTTTCCCTGTGCGATAATATTGCAATCAGAAG
This sequence comes from uncultured Methanosarcinales archaeon, assembly GCA_964444355.1. GTDB lineage: Archaea > Nanobdellota > Nanobdellia > Woesearchaeales > ARS49 > CABMGU01. The sequence continues at coordinate 1,756 of CAYUHB010000098.1, read as the reverse complement.
AAGCTAGCGTTAGTGCATCCGCTCCGTCTAATATTAATGCGTGGCAGCTAGGATCACATTGTCGAACTGCGGTGGATTGCGTCAGTTTCCATTCAAACTCTAATGCTGATACTTGAACTACTAGAAGTAGTAATGTCACTACCCAAAACCCCTTTTTCATCATATTGGTGATTGGACATACAATAACATTTAAATATTTTGGTTGCAGATAGTGATATATGAGAAAAGTGGTGATTTTTGTATTGGTTTTTCTTCTTGTTTTGGGTTTTGGTATATGGTATTTTATGAAGCCCGCGCCTGTTTGGACTCCTGCTGAAGGTCTTAAAATCTGTAATGCTGATATACAGGATTCTGCTCTTCTTTTACAGGCTCTTGATAGTCCTAATGAGAATGGTTGCGCCAAGCTTCAGGATGAAAGGATGCATGCATATTGCTTGGCGAAGTTTGGAACCAACATTTGTAATGAAATTTTGAGTCACCAGGCAGAGTGTAACGCAATTCTTCAGCGCAATACCGCTGGCTGCGCTGATGACCGCTTCTGTCATGCAGTGCTTGGCAATGAAGCTGGCTGCAATGGAAATAATGTTTGTATTGGTATTGCTCGTCGGGATTTATCTCTCATTACTGATCCTAAAAATTGTGAACAGGTTATTGAAAATATTGATAAGGTTGTTGAATGCACCAAAAATGCCGTGACTCCAGAATTGCTTGATGCCTGTCTTAACCAGTCATCCCTAACTGTTTAAAGAACGCTTTGAGTTCTGCTTCTGCTCTCATCTGGTATGGTTCTGTTGCAAAGCTTGCTATCTTGATTGGTGTTTTGTATTTCTGGCAGAATGCTATGTTTTGTTTCATTCTTCCGAGGAGTATTGCTCTTTTTGGTCCGTAAGTGTTAAGTATTTCTGAGAACGAAAATCCTATTTTGACTTTTTTGTCTGCTGCTAGCTTGCATAGTACTTGGTTCATTCCTGATGCTCTGTAGTGTGTGTGTTCTTTTGTTTCCAGTAATTCAAACCCGTAAACAATGTCTGCTTCTCGTTCTATTGCTTCTCTGCTTGCAGTGCAGACTGCAATTATTTTTTTGTCGTGCGTTTTCCGTACGTCTTTTGGTTCTACAAGAAGTGCTTTTGCGTTTTTGTTGTCTTTGTAGACGAATATGAGTTCTTCTATTCCGAGCTTTTTTGCCATTTCTTCGAATTCCTGCTCGTTTTTGTTTGGGAACACTATGTCTATCATATTGTCTGTTCTGACGATAGGTATTTAAAAGGGTTTCGACGAGCTTGGTTGTATGTTGTATCGTGTTCAGAAGATTCTTGCACAGGCCGGAGTTGCTAGTAGGCGCAAGTGTGAGGATTTGATTGCTAATGGCAGGGTTCTGGTTAACAAAAAAACCGTCAAGCTGGGTGATAAGGCTGATCCTGATAAGGATAAGATTATCGTCAATGGGAGGGCTATTGTTCTTGAAAAGAAGGTTTACATTATGCTGAATAAGCCTAAAGATTACGTTACGACTGTTAGTGAAGAGTATTGTATGAAGACGGTTATGGATTTGGTGAAGGTTCCTGAGAGGGTTTTTCCTGTTGGTCGTTTGGACAAGAATACTGAGGGTCTTTTGTTGTTTACAAATGATGGTGATTTGGCTAACAAGCTGACTCATCCTCGTTATGAGGTTGAGAAGGAGTATTTTGTTCTTCTTGACAAAGTTTTGTCTGAGAGGAAGATGGAAGAGCTGAAGGAAGGGATTGTTATTGACGAT
>CAYUHB010000097.1:0-4379 GCA_964444355.1 uncultured Methanosarcinales archaeon | reverse complement strand
AAAGGTTAATTTGTCTGGTATTGATGTTTCTGGCAGCAAGGTTATTTTGAAAATTCGTGAAGGTCGTAAGCATGTTGTTAGGCGTTTGTTTGAACAGCTTGGTTTTTTTGTCAAGCGTCTTGTTCGTACGAGGGTGGCTTCTTTGGAATTGGGTGATTTGAGGCCTGGCAAGTGGCGTTTTCTGACGGAGATTGAACTTAGAAGGTTGCTTCCAAAACGTTTATAAACCCCTACCTGTCCCCTCGTGCATATGCCAACTGTCAGGTATCGTTCGAGGACGTTTAGGAGGATATATACGAGGACTCCTGGTGGAGTGACTGTTTTGCATTATGCCAGGCGTAAGAATGCTAAGCCTCAGTGTGCTCAGTGTGGTGCCTTTTTGTTTGGTGTTGCTCGTGGTATTAAGAATTTGGTTAAAAAGATTCCGCGCTCTGCGAGAAGGCCTTCGCGTCCTTTTGGCGGTAATTTGTGCAGTGCTTGCACGAGGCGTGTTATAATTGCGAAAGTTAGGTCATAATCCTGCAGGGTGCGGCGACGTCCTGCTTGATAGGGAGGATAAGAAAATGTTTGGAATTGGAAGGGTTTGTGTGAAGATTGCTGGCAGGGATGCTGGCTTGAAGTGTGTTGTTGTTGACGTTCTGGACAATAATTTTGTTCTTATTGATGGTCAGACAAGGCGTAGGAAGTGTAATATGGTTCATTTGGAGCCTTTGCCTCAGAAGCTGTCAATTGTAAAAGGCGCGTCTCACGAGCACGTTGTTGCTGCTTTGAAGGATGCAGGTGTTGAAGTTGTTGAGAGGAAGACTAAAGCTAAAGCGCCTGCTCGGGCTAAAGTTGTTCCAGCGCCTGTTGCAAAACCTGTAGTTGCAAAGAAAGTTGTTGTTAAGACCGAAGCGCCGTCAAATTAATCTCGCATCCTGCTACTGGTGTTGTTATTCCGAATTTTTCGAGTACTGCTGGGTGGAATTCTCCTATGAATCCTGCTTGTTTTCCGTTTACCATTATTTTTGCTGCCCTGCCTGGTACGAAGCATTCCAGGTCTAGTTCTTCAAATGTATAAGTGATGTTTGAGCTTCTCAGCGCTGCCTCTGCTGCTTGTCTTATTTCGGTGAATGTTGCTGTTGTGTGTGCTGTGACTCCTGCTAAATGTTGTTCGTCTATGGCTTCTGTTTCTCTTTTTGTAACCAGCCCTTGTTCGAATATTTTTTGCGGGTAGTCTACGTGTTTGTTTTTTGAAAGGAAGTCCAATAATATCGGCAGTATCCAGGTTCTTATGCAGGAGTATGTTAGTGATACTGGGTTTTCTATTTCTATTGTGCCTGTATCTGTAAGGTTCATTTTGTTGTACAGGATTTCTTTGTTTGATAGTGCTGGGCTCATTATTTCTTGGTATCCGAGTCCTATCCATTGTTCTCTTTGTGTGTCTATGAATTGTTGTATTGGGAACGTGCTTCCTATTGTGTATGCTGTTTGTGGCAGTGCTGTGAACTTGTCATATCCGTAAGCTATGGCTACATCTTCGATTATGTCTACTTGGTGCATTATGTCGTCGCGGTAGCAGGGTATTGTGACGTTTCCGTTTTGGTATTCGTATTCCATTCTTTCCAGTGCTGTTTTTATTTCGTTTGGTTTGAGTTTTATTCCGAGGAGTTTTTCTATTTCTTTTTCGTCAAACTTCATTTTTTTGCCGGTCATTGTTGGTGTTGCCACTTTTTTGTTTGGGTAGCGTATATTCAGCGCGTGTATTGTGAATCCTCTTTCTGCGAGTGCATATGCGAAAATGTTTGCTACAAGGTTTACTGATTCTTCGTCTGTTCCTGTTGTGTCAAACAGTAATGAATCGTCTCCTATTGTCATTTTTCCTGTTTGTTCGCTGTTAATTATTGGTATTAACGACAAAATGTTTTTGCGTGCATCAGAAAAAACAGGATATGAATTTTGGTTTTTTATGAGGTGTCCGTATTCTTTTCCTTTTGGGTGTTTTTCAAGAACTTGTTTCAGGCTCATTTGCTGGTGGAAGTCCAGTGGCGTGAAGGTTTCGTCTGGGCTTGCTGCTCTGTAAGATATTGGGAACGTGATGTTCTTCAGTGGATATACCCCTATGGAGATTTTTTGTCTTTTTCTGCCGTAGTTCTCAGCTAATTTCTCCTGCAGTTGTATCAGTTGTTTTAACAAATAATCGTCTATTTTTTTGCCTGTTGCTGTGAAGCATGCGATGTATGGTCTTATTTTCGCCAGTCTTTTGTCGTAGTAGACTTCTTCTTTTGGTTTTTCTATTTTGATTTTTGGAGAAGTTTTTCCCAGTAGGTTTCTGAATAGTCTTGCTAGTCCTTCCACACTCCACAAATATGGTTGATTGGTATCGTTGAATTTTATTGTTGCTTCTGTTGTTAGTTTCGCGTCGAGTTCTGCTTTTGCGCAGTCCAATAATTGTACAAGTTTTTTGTCGTCTAGTTTTTGGCCTACAAGTTTGTACAAGTCGTCTGTTGCGAATGTGATTGTTGGCATTTTTATATCACCGGTGTGTTGCGTAAAAAGTTCAGGTCTTGTGAGAATAATTCTCTGATGTCTTTTAATCCGAGTTTGAACATTCCTATTCTGTCTATTCCTAGTCCCCAGGCGCATACGCTTATGTTTTTTCCAAGTAAAGGTGTTACTACTTCTGGTCTGAAGATTCCTGCTCCTCCGAGTTCTATCCATCCGAGTTGGGGGTGTTTGGCATACAGTTCTGCGCTTGGTTCTGTGAATGGAAAGTATCCTGGGACTATTCGTATTTCTTCTGTGTCTGCGAATTCTTTTGCGAACATTTTTAGCAGTCCTACTAGGTGTCTGAACGTAAGTCCTTCTTGTATTACTATTCCTTCTGTTTGGTTGAAGTCTGGCAGGTGTGTTGCGTCTATTACGTCGTGTCTGAACACTCTTGTTATTCCGAAGTATTTTCCTGGTATTGCCAGGTCTTTTGATGCGAGCATTCTTGCGCTGCATGCTGTTCCTTGTGTTCTTAGCACGTGCTTGTGGGTTCTTTCCGGGTCGAACTGGTATCTCCATCCTGTGCTTCCTGTGTTGTCTCCGTTTTCGTGTGCTGCCTGTATTTTTTTGACTAGTTTGTCGTCGAGTTTTCCGTATTTTGGTTCTTTGATGTAGTACGCGTCGTGTATGTCTCTTGCGCTGTGGAATTGGGGCATGTAGAGCGCGTCCATGTTCCAGAATTCTGTTTCTACTAATGGTCCGCTCATTTCCTGGAATCCGAGTCCTACGAATTTTTTTCTTACCCAGTCGAGGAATGCCCTGTATGGTTGTTTTTTTCCGTTGGAAATGCTTGGAACGTTGATTGTTACGTCGTATCTTCTGAAGGTTTTGTTTTTCCATTCTCCTGTTCGTAATATTTGCGGTGTTATTGCGTCCACAAATTTTTCATCCCTTACTCCCAGAGAAATAAGTTTTTTGCCTACGTCTGTAAGGTTTGCTTTTTTGATTCTTTTGATTTCTATTTTGATTATTTGTTTTCTTTTGCGCAGTTGCTCTAATGCTTGTTTTTCTTCTGGTTTTAGTCCTGAAACTTCGATTGGAAACGCTTTTTTGAGGAGTCTTTCTTCTAAAAACCCGTTTTGCAGGAGTCTTTTTCCTTGGTCTGTGATTTTTATGATGAGTTCCTTATTTTGCAGGAGTATTATTGCTCCTTTTTGTCTTAATAGTCCTACGCAGATGTTGACTTCTTCTCTTGTGAGTCCTGTTTTTTCTGCGAGTCTGCTCAGTGGTATTTCTTTTTCTAGAAGTGTTGACAGGAATCTTTTTTCTGGGAGTCCTTTTTTTAGGTATTCCTGTCCGTTTTTGTCAAGTATTATCAGCTCTTGCGGGGCTGTTTCTATGACTACTGCTTTTTTGTTTTCAAGCCATTGCAGTGCGCGCATGGCTTCTACTTCCTGTAGTCCTGTGGTCGCAGCAAGGTCTGTCAGATATGGGTGTTGCGCGAGCTCTGGTAGCACGCGTCGCTCATATGGGTGCAGGCTCTGTGCGAGCTTTTTGATGTCCATGAAATTAAAGAAAAAAAAATTATTTGAAGGATGGTTCCTTCATTGATTTCCATGCAGTGTTGAACATTCCTTCTAATGCGTTTGCAAAGAAGGGTGTGTTGACCCAGATGCCTACATCGTATGTCGGGTGGACTTCTTGGTCGTCCATTATCATAAAGATTAGTTCTTTGCCGTCTACGATGCAGAATCTTGCTTTGCTGTCTGTGTGCTTTACTTCCGCAACATCTTTTACGTCTTGCACTGCGTCTTTTGTTTCTTTTGTGAGTGGAGCTGCTATTCTGATTTTGACTCCTTTCTTCTTGAGTTTCTCAAAGACTGGTTTGAGTCCTTCTACTTTTCTCATCA
>CAYUHB010000096.1:0-4411 GCA_964444355.1 uncultured Methanosarcinales archaeon | reverse complement strand
GATTACGCAACTGCACAAAAAATAACAGGAAAATACGCCACATCCACAGTACTGGTGCCATACAGGCTGGGAATGACCTTTGAACAAATCCACGAAGATGCAGTAATAGGAATGCTCCCAACATTAAAAAGAAAAAGAGAACACTACTGGGCGCTCATGGATGATGAAATGCTCATTGTGGCAAACGCAATCACCAGAGGAAAAGATGCCAACGGAGTTATTACCCATCATTATGAACAAAAAAGGAAACATGAACTGGAATGCGATAAAATCGTAAAAATATATGAGCCAATGAAAGAAAAATATGCGCATAAAGCTTCAAAAACACCTTCTACTCCGGCATTGGTAGCCTGATTACTTCCGCTTCTTCTGGAAGAAAACTATGTAAACAATCGGCAGGATGCCGGCAGAGTTCACTATCAAAACAGCCGTAAACCTGTAATTTAATTTTCAAATTACAAGTCGCCTGACTTTCCGCCATACAGGGTTTTATGCAATGGAAAGCCAATCCGGGTCTTGAATTCCACTTTTCTAAGAGAAGGCTGCAATAATTCCCCTGTTTCTCTGCCATTCCTCTTGTGATAACAGGCAATTGCAAGATTATGGGTATGCTTAAGCGTATCTTTTGCACCCTCAATTGCCTCCAGCTCAGCACCTTCAATATCCATTTTCATGAAATCAACCTTTTTGATGCCTAATTTTCTCAATTCCTTATCCAAAGTTGCACAATTCACAGCAATACCGTGATCTTCGAATGAAGAAGTGGCAAAATTGCTTTTCCAAAAGAGTTTAGTTTCCTTGTTAAAAAGCGCTTTTTTTACAAGAATAACATTTTTTAACTTGGCAGTTTTTTCTTTCAAAATTTCAAAATTTCTCGGGTCAGGCTCAAAAGCAACGACCTTGCCAGAATCACCGACTTTCTTAGCAGCAAAAACCGCGAAATAACCCAAATAGGCGCCTGCATCCACTATGACGTCGCCTTTTTTAGGCCTATAATATTTAAGATACCCTAACTTAGTCTTAATCAAAGAATCTAACTTTCCGGCAATCTTGTGATACAACTTCTTCAGCATAGAAAAGTCATTTCCTCCTCTTCTGGAAGAAAAATATGTAGACAATCGGCAGGATGCCAACAGAGTTCACTATCAAAATAGCGATAAACCAGACCAACTGATTATTCCTTGCAGACTTCCACAAGCCAACTGCTTTCCAGATAGCTTCCCAGATTATAATTGGAAGCAACCAGATTAACATTTGTTCGTACATCATATCAGGACGAAATACATTTTTGGTATATAAATACGACGGTCAATCCCTAATGCGAAACCATAGAGTATTTTCTAGTTATTACTCTATAGTAGAAAACTTTATATATGGATGTGTGTGCATGATCTCATATGATATCAAAATTTCCAGAACAATTTGTTTTACAAGGTCTAGACATAATTCCAGCACAAATTGCGCTTATCACCAAAGTAATGTCATTGGATGAAATAAAGCATTTAAAACTTGGCGAGTTTCTAAAAAACCGCAGCTCAACGGGTTCTCGCATTGAATTAAGAGGAATTGTTGCGGATAAGGAGTTATATAACATACAAGAGCTTGGACGATTATTAAGAACCCGTGAACTGGGAAACTTTAACAAACCAATTGTCGAATACAATTCAAACACTGCGGACCGAAACCTGAAAGTAGATTATAATCTTGATAAAATCTACACACTAACTCTAAGAGTATTTCCCAAGAGCTACAATCCAAAGAACTTGTTTTAATCAGATATTTCTCTTCTCATACCAATTCAAGAAAAACAGAATACCGATAAGAAAAGCAGGACCTGCGATAGTCAAAGACCAGGATAAAGCAATATACCACACAACCCGGTTTATGGTCATGATAATGTAGAGCAATCCTGCCAGAATGAAAGCAATCCCTCCAACAAGCTCATACTTCCAGGAAATTATCAGAACAATCAATAAAATAAGTGAAGGAAGGTTGTGCATAAACAAGCCAAGAACAGTGCCCCAGAAACCCAAATTCTCATCAAAAACATCCAAAGAAAACACGGCAAGGTAAAGAAGAAACAAAATAGACAAAATCCTCGGCGACCAATAAAAAAAACGGCTCACTCTTTTTTTCATAATTCGATAAAATTAAATGAATTATTTAAATTTGCCTGTTTAAATCTCAATAAGAACAACGCTCAGAATCCCCAATCCTATCCCTATTTTATTGATTAAAGACAAATCCTCCTTGAAATAAAGAACACCAACCAGGACAATAATAATCAAATTTAATACAGTAAATATGGAAATAGCTTTTGACAAATACTCGTACTTCAATGAAACCGCCCAAAAAATGGTTCCGATAAAATAAATCAAAAGCCCGCCATAAAGCAGAACATTTCTGCTATCAACAGCCCATTTCTTGAAAAAGATGTCGCCAACAACCTCAAGAGCGACAGCCAAAGCTACCAATCCAAAGAAAACAAGCTTTAAAATAAGTTCTGATGCCATAACTGCGATTTCTAAAATGGAGTTATTAAAGCTTGCGCCAAGTTTTATAAAAGTCAAATAGGACACCGAAAGAACACATACAAAAATTAAGCCAGCTTATCTTCTGAAAAAAGAAATCATATAATCCGGAACATCCTTATTTTTCACCATCAATCTTGCCTTATCCTCGACAGTCAAGAAATTTTTAGCACCAAAATGGTGTTTAGCCAAGTTATTAACGGCTTCTTTAATCGAATTTTCGACTGAATACCAGCCGAAAAACTCGCCTTTTTTGATTAATTTTTTGGCTATCATAAAATCTTCATCTTTTTCAATAATAACCACAGGAATCAATTTTCTTGACAAGGTTGCAGCAGTAGTCTTATGACTTCCATCCAAAAGAAAATATTCAGCATCAGGATGCTTATCCAGAAAAGTAGCAAGGAGAGCATTATATCCATTTCTGCCTTTTACAAAAGGAATTCCTGAAGATTTGTGAATAACAGGGCAAGGCGGAAGTATTTTACCCTGATTTTTACTAAAAACCCTAAAATAAATCCTAAGAATGTGCGGATTGTATAAAGGATAATCTCTTAACGTAATAATTTGATTCGGACGCAATAGTTTATGCTTCATAGTTTTTCAACACTAATTTTCTCTTCTTTGCCAGTCGCCAATTCCCTCACAGTAACCTTGCCTTCTGCCAAATCCTTCTCGCCAACAATAACTATTTTCTTAGCGCCGATAGAATTAGCGTACTCAAACTGCTTCACAAGCTTCCTGCGCATCAAATCAATATCAACAGAGCATTTTTTTCTCAGCTTTGAAGCAATCTCCATAGCTTTGGGAATCACTTTCTCATCAACAGGAGCAACATAATAGTCAGGAGAAATACTCGTTTTCGGCAAAAGACCTTTGTCTTTCAGCAATAACGTGAGCGTAGCAGTGCCGATAGCAAAACCAGTAGCAGGAGTTGCTTCTCCGCCAAACAATTCAACAAGCTGGTCATAACGACCGCCGCCAGCCAACGCCCTATACTTGCCCTCCCTGTCAAAACACTCATAAACATTGCCAGTATAGTAAGCAAGACCTCTTGCAATACTCAAATCAACAACAACATACTCCTTGTTAACAAACTTCAAAGTATTCTCAAGCTCTTCCAAACCCTTCAAAGCAAGCTCCTTAGGATTAAGCTCCCTAATATTAGCCAAACAGCTTGGAGGACCTTGAATCTTGATAATCTTCTTGATAACCTCAATCTTCTGCAAATCAATGCCCAAATTCTTTAATTCCTGAGCAAACTCAATCTCGCTAATCTTGGCAGACTTGTCAATAATGCGGACAACATCCTCAAGCTTATCCTTGCTGACGAGCTCTAAAAGCAAACCTTCCAGCAACTTCCTGTTGTTAATCTTGATTTTGACATCCTTGCTGGTCAAACCAAAGCTTTCCATACAAGCAATAATGATATTAATGCAGGTCGCATCAGCCTCAGGCTTATCAGAACCAAAACACTCAACAGACAACTGAGTGAATTCCCTCAACCTGCCAGCCTGCGGAGCCTCATAACGCCACATAGGAGCAACAGCAAACCACTTCACAGGCTTCTGCAACTCCTTCTGCTTGGCAACAAACATACGCGTCATAGAAACAGTAAGATCAAAGCGCAAACCAAGCTCCTCAGCACCGCGCTTCTCAAGAACAAAAATCTGCTCCTTAACCTGTTCACCAGACTTGGCAGTCAAAAGCTTAATAGTCTCAATAGCAGGCATATTAACTTCCTGAAAACCAAACTTGCGAGCCTGCTCCCTAAGATTGTCACCTATAGCTTTCTCAACAGCCAGCTCTACCGGATAAAAATCCTCAGCCCCTTTTATGCGCTGATACTGCATGTTCATAAGAATCCCTCCTGTTGTTTA
>CAYUHB010000095.1:0-4437 GCA_964444355.1 uncultured Methanosarcinales archaeon | reverse complement strand
CACGCAACCCCGCGGGTTGATTCTGGTGACCGGACCGACGGGTTCCGGCAAAACAACCACCCTATAACAATGCACCAATAGCAGCCTGGCCAGCAATTTTTACGACAGAAGCAAGCTCCGGCATCTCACTCGCAACAGTCTTTACTGCTTTTAGTCCAGCAAAAATAATCATGAAAGAATTAAGGGACACTTTCCCGTATCACGCCATTCTCAGTAATGAAACATTTGAAGAAGAGATAAGAAAAAAGGAGGCTTGCGAGCGAAGGCTTAAAAACCAGCATCTGTGGATGTTTGATGAGCTTGACGGCACTTCTGAATTCATCAATCATACAGGCTGCTTCTCTGTAATGATTGCCTATGTGTTTGACAAACAGCCATTAATCAGTGTTGTGTACCTGCCGGCAAAAGACAAGTTGTACACCGCAATACTGGGATCCCGCGTGCGGGTTTCAGAAAATGGTAACGAAAGAGAATTAACCATATCAAACCCGCGGAGTTTGGAAAACGCAGTTATTTTGTTTGGCAGAAAAAGGTTCAGTGAGGAAAAAGCAAGAGAGGCCTGCAATAAATTCGGCGCAAAGGAGCTTAGGCAGTCTGAATCTTTTGGTTTCAATGTAGGTCTTATGGCTGAAAATCAGGCTGATTTGTGGGTTCATAATGACCGCAATATTCCAGAAAGCAGTGTTTGCGCACCAGGAATCATATTATCTGGAGCTGGTGGTACAGTAACTGATTATGATGGACAAATGATTACCTACAATAATTCCTGGCCATACCTGAAAAATGGCGTGGTGTTTGGCAATGGTCTGATTCATCCGCGGGTTCTTCCTCTGATAGGTTCATATCTGCCTTTGCCAGTGAGCGACTTAGAAGATATGCTGCAAGGTTTGCAGAAGGCAGACGAGCTAAGGAAAAAAGCGAATAAGTTAAAGCAAACTGCACAGGGATTGAAATTGTTCAGTGATATAATCACGTTCTTTAACGAGGCAGTGCCTGGAAATTTAGGAGATAGAATTTTTTATTGTCTTAGGAAACACTCAGTTGATTTTACTCAAGCTGAAGCTGTTAAGATGATGAGATATGCTAAGCTGAGAATCGAGGAGCATACAAAAGTCAGAAAAAAGATTGAGTTTTTGGATTTTGATATTGACAGGCTGCCCGAGTATGTTGCACGATTGAAACATATTCATCAAGCTGATGATAGTAAAATAGTGCCGATGTTTTTGGATTTCTGCTGCTTCAAAAATGTTGACCAAAAGTTGAGTGGATTGAATGAGTGTTATGACCGGTTCAGTAAAGGCGCTGAATTTTATTTGGCGCTGCCAGACAAATACAAAGACCTTCCTGCTTTAAGAGACGGGAAATTTGATGAAAGCTGGGATAAGTTTAGAAAACGCCTGCGTGCTGATGTCAAACCCGAGGATAAGGAAGAACTTGGTTGGATAAATAAATGTGAGGATGCTGAAAAGAGAACTAAAATCAATTTAAGCGATATCATAAAAGTCGTTCATCATTATTAGAAAACGCTATGTTTAAAAAAGACTATTCACTCTTTTTAATCTATGCCGACCGAAGAGGAGCTTATTGCTGAGCGCAGGCGTAAAAGGGATGATTTGTTGAAGTTAGGCATTAATCCGTATCCTTACAAGTATTCGCCTTCTCATAAGTCTGCTGAGCTTCTTGAAAAGTATAAGTCTCTTGCTGTTGAGCAGAGGACTGATGATTCGGTTAAGATTGCTGGAAGGATTGTTGCGTTGAGGCGTATGGGCAAGGCGACTTTTATGCACATTATGGACCAGTTCGGCAGGATTCAGGCTTATTTCAAGTTTGATGATTTGAAGACTTATGACCAGTTGAAGCTTTTTGATATGGGTGATTTTATTGGTGTTGAAGGCACGGTTTTCAAGACTAAGACTGGAGAAATTAGTGTTTGGGCTAAGAATTTTGAGATGTTGTGCAAGTCGTTGAGGCCTTTGCCTGAGAAGTGGCATGGTTTGAAGGATGTTGAACAGCGTTACAGGAAGCGTCATTTGGACTTGATTATGAATCCCGAGGTTAAGGAGACGTTCATCAGGCGCACTAAGATTATTGATTGTATAAGGAAGACTTTGAACGAGAAGGGTTTTTTGGAGGTTGATACTCCTGTTATCCAGCCGATTTATGGCGGTGCGAGTGCTAAGCCTTTCAGGACTCATTTGAATTCTTTGAAGATGGATGTTTTCCTGAGAATTTCGAATGAGCTTTACTTGAAGCGTTTGCTTGTTGGCGGTTTTGAAAAAATTTACGAGTTTGCAAGGGATTTCCGTAATGAGGATATTGACCGTTCTCATAATCCTGAGTTTACTCAGGTTGAAGCATACCAAACATACGGCGATTTTAATGATATGAAGGAGCTTGTTATGGATTTGTATATTGCTTCTGCTAAAGCCATTCACGGTTCTACAAAGTTTGAATATCAGGGTCAAATCATTGATGTGAAGAAGCCTTGGCAGGAATACACCATGGTTGAAGCGTTAAAAAAATTCGCAGGGATTGATGCTGACAAGCTGGCTATGGATGATATGAACAAGTTGTGCCAGCAGCACGCTATCGAGGTTGCCCAGAATCCTACTAAAGGTCAGTTGATTCAGGCAATGTTTGAGGAGTTTGTTGAGGAAAAGCTTGTCCAGCCGACTTTAATCACCCATCATCCTATTGAGAGCACTCCTTTGTGCAAGCCTTGCAGGGAGCCTCATTTGAAAGAGCATTTTATTGAGCGTTTTGAGCCGTTTATTGCTGGCATGGAGATTGCTAATGCGTATTCTGAACTTAATGATCCTGTTTTGCAGAGAAAATTGCTGGAAGATCAGGCCAGCCAGTTGAGGGCTGGCAGTGAGGAGGCTCACCCGATGGATGAGGATTTTGTTCAGGCTATTGAGGTTGGCATGCCTCCTGCTGGCGGTATTGGTATTGGTATTGACCGTATGATTATGATTTTGACTAACAATCCGAGTATTCGGGATGTTTTGTTTTTCCCGTTCATGGGGAAGTTATGAAAACAACCATTGGGCTTACTGCCCGCGTGGTTTTGTTTGGAAAGAATGGCAAGAGGGAAGTGATTGCAAGGGTTGATACTGGTGCTACTAAGAGCAGTATTGACAAGTGTTTGGCTAAGGAGCTTGATCTTGGTCCTGAATTGAAGCACGCAAAGGTTAAGAGTGCTCATGGTGTTCGTTATAGACCGGTTGTTACTGCTGAAATTCTTATTGCGGGTCAGGCGATGGAGGCAGAGTTCACTCTTGCCGAACGCGAGCACATGAAGTATGAGGTGTTGATTGGGCAAAACATTTTAAAGAGGGGTTTCCTGATTGACCCTTCGAAGGAAGCAAGATGAAAGCAGCGGTTATCTCTTTGGGGAGTATTTCGTCAAGGTGGCTTGTTGATGAGTTGAAGAAGTTTTTTGATGTTGTTGACCATATCGACATTCAGGAGTTGGAGGTTTCTTTGGGTCAGAAAAAGGCTGAGATTCTTTATAAGGGCAAGCCTTTGCCCAAGTATGACTGTATTTATGCTAAGGGAAGTTTCAGGTATGCTGTTCTTTTGCGTGCTTTGACTGCTTTGCTTCAAAAGGATACTTATATGCCGTTAAAGCCCGGCAGTTATACTATTGGTCATGATAAGGTTTTGACTCATTTGAAGTTTCAGGAGTTTGGTGTTCCTCAGCCTACAACGTATATCGCTTCTACTGCTGATGCTGGTAAGAAGATTATCAAGAAGATTCCTTTTCCTGTTATTATGAAACTGCCTGCCGGCACTCACGGCAAGGGTGTTATGCTTGCTGACAGTCCTGAGAGCGCGAATTCTATGATTGATGCTCTTGCGTTGTTGAGACAGCCTTTCCTGATTCAGGAGTATATTGAGACTGACGGCAAGGATTACAGGGTTATTGTTGCTGGCGAAAAGATTGCTGCGTCTATGAAGCGTGTTGCTGCTAAAGGAGAAAAAAGAGCCAACCTTCATTCAGGCGGTCATGGCGAGAAGATTGAACTGGATGCGAAGTGTAGGAATGCCGCTATCCTGGCTGCCAAATCTTGTGGCTGTGATATTTGTGCTGTTGACATTTTGCCTTCTCCAAGGGGTCCTTTGGTGTTGGAGATTAATCTGTCTCCTGGCTTGCAGGGCATTACTAAGGTTACTAAGATTAATGTTGCTTCTATTCTTGCCGAGTTCTTGTTTAAGCAGACTAAGGCTTTCAGGGATAAGGGTAAGGAGGAGATTTTGAAGGAGCTCGGCACTGTTCAGGAGATTGAGGGTTCTATGGACTTCCGTGGCAACAGGATGCTTTTGCCCGAGGTTGTTACTATGTCTTCTAAGATTAAGGAAGGGGACGAGGTTGTTATCAAGGCTGTTAAGGGCCGTGTTGAAATTACAAAAACTGTTTCTAAGAAGGAAAAAGAG
>CAYUHB010000094.1:0-4476 GCA_964444355.1 uncultured Methanosarcinales archaeon | reverse complement strand
CGTGGAAAAACTTGTTGCCGAAAGCAAAATGACTGAGAAAGACGTCGAAGAAATAGGACGCAAAATAAAGGCAGGACTGCACAAGAGATACTTTGGATGAAACTCGTTCTTGATACCAACATCTTAGCAGCAGCACTAATCAAAGATTCTTTTACACGAGAAATACTCCTTCATCCGATGATGGAATATTTGATTCCGGAATTTGCACTGCACGAGATTGGAGCAAACAAAAAAGAATTTCTGAACAAATCACAGATTTCAGCTGAAAAATTTAGGAGCTCATGGAAGAAATAACAAGCAGCTTAATCATCATTCCGGAAGATGAAATAATAATGCGAAAAGAGGCAATACGCATTATGAAACCCATCGACCCTGAGGATGCCGTTTTCATCGCACTCGCACTTTCAACACAAAACGAAGGTATATGGAGCGAAGACAAACATTTTGAAAAGCAAGACACAGTCAGAATCTGGAAAACAAAAGACTTAATTCGGCATTTAGGTATAGAACATTAAGCCCTTCCGCGGCTTTCGCCTTTAACGATTCCAGCAGCAATAATATGAGCAATTCTTAACGGCTCTGGAATGTAGGAATGCAAGGTTGTCAACTTAAGATACTGCTTTGCACGGTCCAGGTCAATGTTAATGAATTGAACGTAAACATCACCAACTTTCGTTGGAGGAGGCAATTGAGTGATAAGCTTGACTTTCTTAGACATTTTAAGATTGATTAATGTCTTGATAATGAAAGGAATGTCAGGATACTGACGGGTAACAGCAATAACTGGAATTTTAGTCAACTTTGATAGTCTTGGCAGGTCAACAATGTTAAAACCGCCAACACCGATACCATTCAGGAAAATACAGCGCAGTTGAGACTTAAACTTGCATTTGTTAATCATTCTTGCGATGTTGATGGTGCTGTCAGAACCGTCAACCTTTGCAGTTGTAGAAACTATGCCGTCCATATAACTGCCACCCCTATAGATGGTGCCGACAACAAGAACTCTGCCTTTCCTAAACTTGAAAAAAGGACCATCATCAATACCAATAACACGAGCCTCTTTACGAACAAATGAACGCATACAATTAAAAAATAAAATAGAGCATTTAAGCATTACGGCTCGCTAGCGCTCGAAAACACTTCTCACGATGCAGGTCGAACGCAGTTCAGACCTGCTCGTTCGTCGGATATTAATAACATTTTTATAAGCAACACACAAAAAACCCCACATGAATGCAGAAAAAGAGGCAATAGAACTCTGGAAAGAAATCTATCCGCTAAGCGCGTACAAATCAGGACTAAAACAATACGCAGGACAAATCTGGATACCATCCCCTTCTAACATCAAAAAAGCACTTGCGAAAATAGCAGAAATAGAGAAAAAAGGAGATGAAGTCGTAAAAAAGTTCCTGACAACAATAAGAAGAGACCTGATGTTTGAGGAGCCGCACAAAGCGCCAGGAGCACTGCTGGACGTTTTCTTCCTGCACCTGCTATTAGAAGGAATAAATGAAAAACACATGACAGCACTGGCAGAACAAAGTTTGAATTTCTTAGCAGTACAGGAAGACCTGCTGGAGAAAAAATGGCCAATAGAAATACAAATCTACACAGCACAAGAATGCGACGGAACAAAAACAATACTTGAAGTCATCAAGAAAAAATGCAAAAAAGAAACAAAAGAAGCGATAACAGCCCTGCAAAAAAGACTTGATTACTGGACGCAAAAAATAACACAAATCAAACTAAAAAGACACGATTTCAATGAAATCTATCCGATATTACAAAAACAATCAAAAGGACTCGGAAGAAAAAAAACATATCCTGCCATAATCAAAGACCTATATGATTACACAGAAACACCAGAACAAATAGAACAATTTGCGCTCAAATGGATGGAAGAAGAACTGCCAGAGTTCAAGAAGATAACACAAAAACTCGCAAAAAGATACAAGTGCAAGCCAACAGCAGAAGAAGTGGAAAAAGCACTCGACAAACACCAAAAAATACCGCTCAAAAAACTCATAGACATAATCAAAGACTTACGAAAAACACTGCAAAAACTAGCAAATAAAGAATGGGTGAAAATAACACCGAAACACAAGGTGAAAATGATAGAAACACCAGAATACCAAGTCCCGTTCATGCCAACAGGAGCAATGGAAACATTCAACTCACTAACAAAACCGTACTGCGTGTTTTACGTAACAACAGACACTAAAGGAAGCCCGCCAAGCTCATACTCAGACGCAGCACAAATCATCATACACGAAGAATACGGGCACTGCGTAAATATGATGAACAGCTATACAGTCAATAAACCAAGATTAATCGAGATTATCGACTCAACACTGGACACACCAATAACAGAAGGACTATCATTCTACAGAGAACTAGAATCAATAAAAACATTTGACAGACTGCGAAAAGGAGCGCGCAACAGGATTGAACGAGAAGTGATACAAGAGATTGAGAAATACATACCATTTGAAGAATTCACAGACGGCATGAAATTCGTGGTAATGCACTGGAGAATGGGAAGATTTTTGCGAGCAGTAAGCGATTCAAGACTGAACAGGGAAGTACAGACTTTCCCACAATTTATTGAATGGGCGCACAAAAAAACAGGACTAAGCAAAAAAGCAATCTTCGACCTGATATTCCACTTCCAAAGAATGCCAGGATACGCACCCTGCTACAGCATATTCGGACAAAAACTAAGAGAATACCAGGCAAAAGCAATAAAAAAAGGAACAACACAACTAGAGTTCAACACTTACGTGGCAAGCGCAGGATTCCCAGCAAGAAGCATATTTGAAAGAAGATTACGACAACACTTCAAGATTTAATTTTTCTTGCAAACACGATAAAGCCACTATGACCTATGCCTGTTGATTTAGGACGCACTCTTCTGCCTTCAATCTCCCACAAACGCTCAATAATCTCAACTGTCTTCAGGTAAAGAAGCTCCTCGTGCTTGTGCACTTCATTAACAAAATCCATAACCTGAGGAACACTAGGAGAATAACTGACAATAAAACCGCCAGTCTTCAAAGCCTTGGCGCAATGAGGAATAACCTTCCAAGGCTCAGGCAAGTCCAAAGTAATAAGGTCAACACCCGTCTCATCAATACCATCATAAAGAGACTTCTTTTTGACGGTGATGTTGGTCAGGCCAATCATCTTGATGTTGGCTTCTGAAGTCTGAATACAGTCATCACGAACTTCATAACTAAAAACGTGCTTTGCAATATGAGCTAACGCAGCTGCCAACGCGCCAGAACCAAGACCGCCGTCAACAACAATTGATTGAGGATTAATGCCGGTTTCGCCGATGATAAGACCAATGTCTTTCAACGGAATAGTCTGCGGGAGCTTGCGGAAACGCTTGTAAATATCAATAAAAGAAGCATCAAGCAAAAAGAACTCCTTGCCATTATCAGACTTGATTACACTGCCCGAGGGTTTTGAGAGGTCTTGCTGAGAAATAGTGCCATAAAGAGTATGAACGTCTTTAGACAAGTCAGTAACAAAATACTGCTTTGCTTTGGCAACTATGAACTCCCTGCCATCAACAACCTCACGCTTCTCCTTATGGATTAACACCTTCATAAACAGAATTCGACGATGACCATTTAAAAAGCTAACTGAAAATGTTTATAAAAAAAGCAATATAAACAAGCAGCATGAAGCTGCACAAATACGTGATTCTCACTGCGTTCTTAATTTTTGTTGTATGGCAAATATCCCTAAAACCAAGCAATGACAGAAACTGGTCACCAGACCAAGCAACACTGTCATACGGAACAATTGACGGAAATTTCGTCAACCTATACAACATCAGAAACTACACATACACAACCACGGACGACTACAAAATCCAATATTACAACAAAACATACGATTTGAACAAACTAGACAGTGTATGGTTCATAGTCGAACCATTCTCAGCATGGCAGGCAGCAGCGCACACCTTCCTAAGCTTCGGATTTGGAAAAGAGTACGTTGCAATCTCAGTTGAAATAAGAAAAACAAAAGGACAAACATTCAACCCAATCAAAGGAATATTCAGACAATACGAACTAATGTACGTCATAGGAGACGAACAAGACCTAATCAAGCTAAGAAGCAACTACAGAAAAGATACAGTATATTTGTATCCAATAAATGCACCACAAAACTCAATCCAAAAAATGTTCGTACAAATGATAAACAGGGCAGACAAACTCAAAAAACAACCAGAATTCTACAACACAATAACAAACAGCTGCACAACAGCAATAGTACACCACATCAACAGCATAGCACCAAATGAAATACCATTCAACTGGAAAATACTGCTTCCAGGATACTCAGACAAATACGCATATCAACTCGGCTGGATAAAAACAGACCTGCCATTCGAACAAACAAGAGAAAAATACAAAATAAACGAAAAAGCGCTAAAATACGCCGACAGCCCGGACTTCTCAC
>CAYUHB010000093.1:0-4477 GCA_964444355.1 uncultured Methanosarcinales archaeon | reverse complement strand
TTGTTGTTTTCATTTCATCTCGCTTATCGCTTTTTCCATTTCTTCTTTGTCTGGTTTTTTGTCGTACCATTCTGGGTTGTGTTCCATGAAGTTTACTCCTTTTCCCGGTATTGTGTGGCATATTATTGCTGTCGGCCCGTTTTTTGCTTCCTGGAGCGCTTCTATTACGTGATCTATTCTGTGCCCGTCTGCTTCTATTATCTGCCAGTTGAATGCTTCTAGTTTTTGTCTTAGTGGTTCTATGTCCATGAATCCTTCTTTGCTTAAATTGTTTCTGTCTATTATCAATGTCAGATTGAGTTTTTGTTTTCCTGCAAGCATTATTGCCTGCCAGTCTATTTCCGAGTCTGTTGTGATGCAGTAAGTATGATAGTCTTTTCCGTCTATTTTTGCTGCGATTGCGCTTCCTATTGCCGTGCTTAGGGCGTATGTTGTTCCTTTTGGCAGGTCTGCGTTTTCAAGCAGGTTTTTCTTTGCAAAGTATCCTGCGTGTGCGAGTGTTGTCTGCCATGCTGGTGTTAGTTTGCTTGTTACGAATATTTTGTCGCCTGTTTTTGGCTGTCTTGGGTTGTGTTTGAGTATTTTGAAGTATAGTGCTGTGAGTATGTCTGCTGTGCTGAGGTTTATGGCTGTGTGTCCTCCTTTTATTTGAATTGTCCTGATTATGTCCTTTCTTATGTTTCGTGCTATCTGTTGCATTTTTTCATTAGCTCTTTGTAAGTTTTTTTTGGTTCAGGAGCGTTTGTTACTGCGTGTGTTGCTACTGCAAAATCTGCTCCTTTTGCCATTCCACAAGTGTGCGTGTTTACTCCGCCGTCCACGCCTACGATTATGATTGGATTGCATCTTCTTATCTCTGCAATTTTTCGTAATGGTGCTTTCATCAGCATTTGCCCGCTGTATCCTGGGCGTACTGTCATTACCAGCGCGGTGTCTGCGTGTTTTACTGCGTCTTTGTCAACTTTTGTTGTTGGGTTGAATGCAATGCCTGCTTTCATTCCTGTTTCTCTTATCATTTCTAGTGTTTCTGCTCTTTTCTTGGTTGCTTCTGCGTGTATTATCAGCTCTTTTGCTCCCAGTTTTGCGAATTTGTTGATGTAAGTGTGGGGATTGTTTGCCATTAGGTGAATCTGCATTTCCATCTTCGGCAGTGCTTTCTTTAGCGTCAATGCCTGTATTGTTTTGTTGTGCACGAATTTTCCGTCCATTATGTCTATGTGTACTTTCTTCGCCCAGCTGAGCTTATGCAGTGCTTCTTTCAGCTCTTTCAGGCTGTGCACGAGTATTCCGGGAATTATATCGATTTTCTCACCTTGTCTATGATTGTTGCGAGTGTGTAACACCATAGTATGAGTAATGGCAATCCCAAAACCAAGCCAATCCATTCTGATGGTCCTGTGAAAACAAGTTCCAGCATCATTGGCGGTGCCAGTATGTACCATATCCACGGCGCTGCGAAATAGATGTCATCATTAATCATTGGCGGCAGTATAACTGCAACAAGCAAAATTATTGCAGTAATAATTTTGAATTTGCTGAATGCATAGAATTTTTTGATTTGTTGTCTTTTTCTCCACGCATATGCTATAAGCAATTGTATTGCAAGCACTTCGATTATCAGCGTTATTATTTTCTGTATGTGGTCAAATAGTGTGTATTTTGTTGCATATTGGAATGGGTTGTCAGGGGAGGGTATTTTTTGTGCGGCAACAAGGTATTCTTCTGTGTAAACTTTGCAGGGTATTCCGTAGCTATTCATGCAGTTTGGTTGGCCAAAAGTGATTTTTTCGATTATTGGAAACGCGAAGGCAAAAACAAATGTTGGCTTTCTTTCTTCTGATTCTTGCAGTTTTTCTTCTAATCTTTCGTTTTTTTGAATAATCTGGATTTCTTCTGCAGTCTTGCCTTTCATTTGTTCAATTATTGGAGTTATTATATTGAACCATTCTGTGAAGTATGGTTCTACTTGTGTGCTCATCGCCCAAACACTCATCAGGTATAACAATAGTACAATTACGGGCAGTATCGCGTATTTCCAGTTCATTTTTCCATCCTCCTTATTTTGTTGATTCTTCTTTTGTGTCGTTCTTCGCCTGAAAATGGCGTTTTGAGCCAGGTTAGCGTTATTCTCTCTGCTGTTTTCTTTGGCAGCTGCCATCCGCTTAAGCACAAAACATTTGCATCGTTGTGTTCTCTGCTTAGTTTTGCATTCTGTAAAGTCCAGATAGGCACTGCTCGTATTCTTTTGATTTTGTTTGCTGCGATGCATATTCCTTCTGCGCTTCCGCAGGCGAGTATTCCCATTCCTTCTTTCTGTACTGCTTTCGCTACTTTTGCTGCGTAGTCCGGGTAATCGTCTGTTTGTATGTACTCGTGTGCTCCCCAGTCTTTCACAGGGTAGCCTTTCTTCTGCAAGTACTTCTTCAAATGTTCTTTTAGTGCAAAGCCAGCGTGGTCTGCTCCTATGTGGATTGTTTTTTGCTCCATTTTAGGTACTCCTTGCTGATTTTTGTGATCGGCATTCCAATGATGCATGGTGTTTCGTAGCAGTGCAGCTTTTTGACGGTTTTTTCAAGTTGTTTGTACTTTGTATCAAAAGTTTTCACTATCATCAGCACTTCTTTGTCGTGCTGGAAACTGCCTTTCCATAGGTATTGCGAATGCATTCCTGGCAGCGTCATCACGCAGCTTGCGAGTTTTTTCTTTACCAGTGTTGCGCCCATCATTTCAGCGTCTTTTTCATCCGCCGCGGTTATGTAAACTAAAAGTGGTTTCATGCCTTTCCATTGCTCCCGAACACCTGCATTCTGTGTTCGACTATTTTTTGGATTAGTTCTCTTGCTGGCAGTAGTATGTGTCTTGGGTCGAAGTCTTCTGGTTTTTCTGTTATGAACTTGCGTACAGCAGCATCAAATGCCAATCGTATGTCTGTGTCTGTGTTAACTTTGTTTATTCCGTATTTGACTGCCTGGCTGATTTGGTCGTCTGGGACTCCTTCTGGTTTGCCGAGTTGTGCTCCGTAGCGTACTGCCTGTGTTACAAGCCATGCTGGCACTCCTGATGCTCCGTGTAATACTAACGGCATGTTGAGTTTTTGTTTGATTGTTTTCAGCAAATGTAAATCAAGTCTTCCGCTTCCTTCGAACTTGTATGCTCCGTGTGAGGTTCCTATTGCTATTGCGAGCGCGTCTACTTTTGTTTTCTTTACAAACTCAACTGCGGCATCCGGGTCTGTATAGATTATTTCTCTTGCGATGATTTTTTCTTCTGCTCCGCCTATTGTTCCTATCTCTCCTTCAACGCTTATTCCTTTTGCGTGCGCCCATTTGACGACTTTGGCTGTGTTTTTGATGTTTTCCTCGAATGGCAGGTGGCTTCCGTCGTACATTATTCCTGTCCATCCTGCGTTGATGCATTTCTTGACAATTTCCAGGTCTCTTCCGTGGTCTAAGTGGAGTGCTACCGGTACTTTTTGTTTTGCTGCTGTGTATGCCAGGCATTTTAGGTAGTCTTTTCCTGCGTATGCCAGTGCTCCTTCGCTTGTTTGCAGTATTACTGGTGATTTCTGGGCAACAGCTGCGTTGATTATTGCTTGGGTGACTTCCATGTTGTTGATGTTGAAAGCCCCGACTGCGTAATTTTCCAGATTTGCTTTTTTGAGTATTTGTTTGAGTGTTACTAACATTTTATTTCCTCCACGCGCGATGCGCTTTTTGCTTTGTTCTCGATTTGTTTTCTTGTCAAAAGTATGTTTGTCGCTCCGAAGTGTTGTATTACGCTGATTGCTTGTGCTGCTCCCCATTTGAGCGCTGTTGGTATGTTTTTTCCGAGGATTGTTGCTGCTAAGAACGCGCTTGCGAATGAGTCTCCTGCTCCTGTTGGGTCTGTTACTTTGGCTTGTTTTGGCGTCATTGAGTGCATTTTTTTGCCGTCGTAAGCAACTGCTCCTTTTGCTCCGTCTGTTATTACCACGATTGGTATTTTTTTCTGTAATTTTTTCAGTAGGGTCTTCGTGTCTGCCATTAGTCCTGTGAGTGCCTGTGCTTCTTCCTTGTTCAGTATCAGGATGTGGCAGGCGTCAAGTATCGGCTTGAGATATCTCGTTCCTTTTTCTGCAAGGTAAAGTGATGGGTTGAATAATATGGGTATTTCGTGTTTTTTTGCGTATTGCGCGATTTTTTTCTGTGTCTTGTGGCTTTTGCCTAATAGTGTTCCGAAGTAGAACCATTTTGTCTGTAATTGTTTCCAGGGCACTTCTGTTAGTTTGTCGTTGTTTCCTTTGTATGTGAGTATTGTTCTGTCTTTGTGAAGTCCTGTTATTATTATCGAGTATCCTGTTTGTCCTTTTTTGTTTGTTCCGATGAATTTTACTTTTTCTTTTGCAAGGGCTTTTTTGATGGTGTCTGCGTTTGGGTCTTTGCCCATTTTTGCCAGCAGTGCTGTTTTGAATCCGAGTCTTGCAAATGATACTGAAGTA
>CAYUHB010000092.1:0-4488 GCA_964444355.1 uncultured Methanosarcinales archaeon | reverse complement strand
CTGTTGTGGCTCTTCTCTGCTTTCCTGATTTCCCAGTGTCTTGTTTGTGAAGTATTGTTTGTAATCAAGTAATCCTGTAAATCCTACGAATCCGGCTCCAAGTGCCGCGAGGCTACCAAAAACCATTAGTGGCCAATTTTTTTCCCAAAAGCTCATTTTTTACATCCTCTGGGCTTTTTATCAAACCCAACTATATAAACCTTTCGTTTTTTAACCACTCTATAGTGACTACGAATTGCTTGTCTTCTTGTTCAGAAATATTTATATAGTATCCAGCAAAGCTATTTACTCAGAAAAAGGGTCGAAAATGCCTATGCCTGCGTTATTGGAAAATGTTCCGGAAGTCATTCGGTCTATAGGCTATACCGACTGGCAAACCTTTCTTATCGAGTTTGGCATCGTTGTGATGCTGTTTTTTACTGCCATAAAGCAGGCTTTGGCTGTGGGCAGTTCTGCTCGTGAGTCTGCTTCAAGGCATACTGGTTTTACTCAAAACCTTTTTGGCAGTTCCCAGTATAAACAGACCAACAATATTCTTGCTCTTGTCTTGGGCTTTGGTGCTGCTTACCTGCTTTTTTTCAGGTATAAAATCACTCTTGGCACTATTGCTGAGAACGGACTTATGACTGGTTTGTTTGCTATTGCTGCAGGCTTGACTGCTTATAGTTTTAGTGCGGCGCGTGTTGGTCCTAACAACCGTTTTTGGGCTTTTGCAATCGGCACAATTGCAGGCCTGCTTGTTTACAGTTTTCTTGCTTTGAAGATAGGCACTTTGGGTGGCGCTTTTAGCGGTATGATTCCTTTGATTATGTTCGCCCTGGTTTTTGCTGCTTTTGCTACTTATGGTCAAACTGCTGTTGCAGGTGCTGCCGGCACTGGTCCACCTTTAGGCATAAATCTTGGTGGCGGAAACGGCCGTCATGTTCCTGCTCCTGCGGGTGGTGCTCCTCCTGCCCAGCCTGTTCCTCCTGGTCTTCCAGGCACTCCTGTTGCTGCGCGGAACGTCAGAAATGACTTAGAAAGGCTTGCCAGCGTTCTTGGTAGGGGCGCAAGAGGTTTGGGAAGGGGCTTGGTCGTTCCTGTTCGTGCTCTACGTGATAGAAGGCGAAGAGCTCGTCAGGCTTCGCAGGATTTGGACCGCGCCTGTGAAAATTTTGATAGGATTGTTGTTCAGGCTCGGACTCCCGAGATGCAAGTTGAGGCTGCAGAAGCTTGGACAGCTGCTGCTGGTCAAGTACAAGCCAATTTTGCTGATTTGGCAGAACAAATTCAAGAGGAGATTGATGCTGCTACTTTAATGCAGCAGGGTTGTCAAGATGCTTTGGCATTCAGCACTCCTCTTGCAGAGCAGGAAAGACAGCTTTTGGATAATATTGCTTCCTGGGAGAGAATAATTGCTGAAGCAGAAACAGCTCCTATGATAGTTACTGTTCCTCCTGCGCCAACTCCTGCTCCAGCTGGTCCTGCTGGCGCTCCAACTCCTCCTGCTCCCGAACCTGTTGTCCTTCCCCCTTCGCCAGCAGTTGTTGCTAAGTTGGAAGAAATAAAAGATGCTGCTGCTGCTGTTTCTAGTGCTGTAACAGCCGAGGTTAAGCACGATAAGGAAAATGCTGCAACTTTTTCAGCCACGGTGAAAGCAGATATCGGCCAGATTGAGCGTTGGAAAGAGGCAGTTAAGGTCATTATTGATGAGATGAAAGCAGTGGAAGATGCATTAAAGAAAGAACTGGGCAATAAGCCTCCAACTATTGGTAAATTGCGCGATTATGTTGTGCAGTTGGGAAGGCTGAATGATAATTACATAACAGCATCTGAATCATATATTGTTGATGCTGATCTTGAAAATATTAGTGTTCTCTGTGATGCGAGGTACAAAGAAGTTGAACGCTTGCAAACTGAGACCTTGCAGACTGCAGAGAAGGTTGAAGAGGAAGAGAAAAAGCTTAAGGCTCTTGAGGCTGCCCGGCTTGCTGAGGCAAAGAAGATTGCTGATGAGGCTGAGTTTGCCAGGCGTGTTGCTGAGTCTGAGGCTAGGGCTGCTGCTCCTCCATCTCCAGGACCTGGTTTCCAGATATTGGCTCAGCGCATTTTGGCTGGAGAAGACCAAAGGACTGTTTTGGCAGATTTGGATCCGAGATGGCACTCCGAGGTTCTTCGTATTGTTGAAGGGCTTAGAAAATCAGCTCCTCCTGCTGCTCCTGCTTTACCAGCCGGAGTGAGTAAGTCTGATTTGATTAACGGTACTAGAATAATTATGGAAAAAATTCCTTTGTTTAAAGATGAAATTAACGATTTGCGTATGAAGTATACTGGGACTTTAACAGAAAATAAAGTTAAAGAACTTCACGAATTCGCATCTGCTGCAAATGAATTCCTTGAAGAAATTAAATCTGAATATCCTAAAATCAGCGGAATAAAGATGATTCCTGAGATAACTGCGCTTGTGGAGAGTTTGAATGCTCTGTTGAACATTGATGTTCCTCTTAAGAATGTTGAAAAGTTTACACGGGAGAGATTTTCGCTGCCCAAAACAAAAAAAGCGCTCATCGAGTTTGAAGATAAATACGAAGGTATTCCTGATGTGTGTGATGCAATTGTTGCTAACGCGCAGGCAGTTCTTGCGATTTTTGCCAGATGACCATAACTTTTTAAACAGTTTCTTTATTCTCAATGTTTATGCCTAAGAAGAAGTCATTTTTGGAGTTCATTTTCATCGGAATTGGCAGTGGCATTGCCTGGATAATTGTCAATCTTTTCAAGGCGCTCTGGTACTTGCTTGTTGGCTTGTTTAAGGGTGCGAGATTTGCCTCTAAGAAAGCAGTTGAAGCTCATAAGGATGCTAAAGTGAGAGCTGAACAGCCTAAGACTCCTGCTAATTATGATGCTTTGGGTGTTGCTTCTACTGTTAAGGGCAGTATTGATAGTTTTGAGCATCGTTTGTTGAATGAGAGCTTGATTTTGGCTGTTGCAGGCAGGCGTGGCTCTGGTAAGTCAGTTCTTGGCTTTAGGTTGATGGAGAACATTAATGCGAAGACGGAAAGGCCTTGTTTTGCTCTTGGTGTTAAGCAGTCTGTTTTGCCTTCTTGGATTGTTTCTATTGATGAACTCTCTCTTGTTGCTAATCAGGGTGTTGTTCTTGTTGATGAGGGTGCTATCGCTTTTGGCAGCAGGGAAAGTATGTCCAAGAAGAACCGTTCTTTGGGAGAACTATTGGCGATTGCCAGACATAAGGACCTCACATTAATCTTTATTACCCAGAATACGGGTATGATTGACAAGAACGTTCTTAACCTGTGCGATGTTATCCTGTTGAAGGAGGGTTCTTTACTGCAGGAGAAGATGGAGCGCAGTGTGATGAAGGATTTGTACGTTACTGCTAATGATGCTTTGCAGAAGATTCCTGCCTCTGAGCGAAAGCATTATTGTTATGTTTTTGATGCAGAATTTGAGGGTCTTGTTACAGCTTCTCTTCCAAGCTTTTGGAGTGTTAAGGTTAGCAAGAATCAGGCATGAAGCTTAAATAGTTAGAGAGCATATGAGAATATGATGGCAGAAACAGCAACACCGGAAATTGGTAGGAAAGAACACGACACACTTATTAAAAAAGGGATTGAATTAGATGGCAGACTATTTGCTCCTTTTACGTTAGATAGCATATCGGTGATTGAACGTCAGCTTCAGGAATTAAGGGAACAAACCGGCCAGGAATATGTTGCTGTTCCAGTGGGCCAAGTCTATGGAGGACCTAAAAGACCTATGGCTCTTCCAAGAGAAGATGCGGATGCTGCTCACCGTGCTTATCAGAAAGGATTGCGGGGTATCTCGCCCGAAATTGGGCGAGCGTACGATTTACGAGCTGAGAGAGAACGACTCGAAAACGGCAGGCCCGCATTTAACTCCGATCATTATCCGCCAGAATTTCTTAAGTTTTTAAGTTACTGCTTTAACAAATAGTCAAATTTGAGGGTCTTGTTACTGCTTCTCTTCCAAGCTTTTGGAGTGTTAAGGTTAGCAAGAATCAGGCGTAAAGACCATCCGAAAAAGTAGCATTTATTGTGCAATCACTTTGCGCCTATTTTGCTTCCACAAAGCGGACTTTGCCATTTTCGACGATTGCTGCCTGCCGATCCTTGATTGGGAGAAATTTAAACTTGGCTTTGTACTCGTTCATTGCTTTTTTGCATTTTGGCCCATATTTGTGATTGTCAATATGCGGCAATGGAACAAAGTCAACAAGGTTCAAAGCATTGAATGATTTCAAATTTGGCGCTTTTTCCGGGTCATCTAATGATTTCATGGGTTCTATGTTTGGTCCCGCAACAACTGCTCCTGCGCTTGAACCGACATAAACCACGTCTTTATCCACCAGCTCCCGAATTATTTTATCAAAACTGCTTTCCTTTATTTTTTCTAGAAGATAAAAAGAATTGCCACCGGCGACGAAAATTACATCGGCACCCTTAAGGTTTTTCCGAAGCTGGCGCTCAT
>CAYUHB010000091.1:0-4502 GCA_964444355.1 uncultured Methanosarcinales archaeon | reverse complement strand
CTCTATCATTAACTTTTTTCTAATTCATTCTTGGTAAGAATATCAACAAAAGAAAGGGTTTCTGTATTTTCATCATATAAATACATGATGCGCAGGTTGCCCGTTACGCGCGCATGCGAATAGCCTGCCCATTTTCCGTGTTTCCATTTTTCATGCAGAGTGTCGACGTAATCCTCAACTTCCACAATCTTTTTTTCGGTATCAAGAATTTGCTTTCGCATATTTAGATATTTTCCATCTCTTTTAAATTTATATTCGGGAAGATGTTCTATTCTCTTGATGGAAAAATATCTTTGTTTTGCAAAATTCTTTTTTGTAGAAGCAATAATGTCCTTCAATAAGTCAAGTTTTTCGTTGATTTCCTCCAGGTCAGACATTGCCATCAAGACATTCAATACTTCCTTTGCTTGTTCGTTTTGTGGTGATGGCAGTGTTTCAACCAGCGTATACAATTTTGCAACTGCTGAATAAACTTTTGAAACCTCTTTTACGTTGCGAAGATAATCAATTGCGTTGTTAAGATTTTCAATTGCTTCTTCGGGTTTCATTCATAAAAAATTGCATATTCATTATAATAAGTTTGCTCTTTCAAAAAAGAAAAAAAGAACCCCTCCAACTGGAGGGGCCAAGGATTGCCTTCAATCTGCGCATCAAGCGCGTTGGGGGTGGTATGATTGAAGGCAAAGAATTTAACGAATAATCTCGATGCCGAGCTCGTCAGACATCTGCTGGGCAGTCACTGCATGCCTGTCAGGAGTAGCCTGACCAATAATAGCAGAACTCTTCACACCGGTGATAATAGTCATCACCATGATCTTGCCCTTCATATCATCTGAAACACGCGCGCCCCAGATGACATTTGCGTCCTCGTCCATCTCTGTAGTCACCAATTCACCAACCCTGTTAATCTCTTCCAGAGTCATGTCAGGACCGCCCCAGACGTGAATCAAGGCGCCAGTTGCACCATTGTAATTAATGTCGAGCAAGGGATTCTCAAGAGCTCCTTTAACAGCTTCTTCCACTCTATTGGTGGTGTCGGAACTGCCCACACCTATGGCAGCCACACCACCATTAGTCATAATTGCCTTTACATCAGCAAAGTCAAGATTGACCAGAGAGGGAATTGCAATAGTTTCAACAATACCCTTAATCATAGTTGAAACCAATTCATTAGCAACAGCAAAAGCCTGCTGAACAGGCAAATTGCCGGCAATCTGCACAAGCCTGTTATTGTCAATAACAATAACCGTGTCAGAAGCCTTTCTCAACAGTTCAAGACCGTGCTCTGCCTTCTCAATACGGGCACGCTCAATAAGAAACGGCATAGTAACAGTACCAATAACAATCGCGCCCATATCCTTGCAAAGCTGTGCAACAATCGGAGCAGAACCAGTACCGGTTCCTCCTCCCATACCGGCACAGACAAAAACCATGTCTCCGCCTTTCAAAGCAGCCTTCAAATCATTAATGGATTCCTGAGCAGCCTCTGCGCCTTTCTGCGGGAAACCGCCGCAGCCAAGACCTCGAGTGCATTCCTTTCCAATACTAAACTTTTTATCAGCTTCACTAATCTTCAAATGCTGAATGTCAGTATTAACAGCAATAATCTCGGCGCCCTTAATTCCGCGCTTGTACAGCCAGGTAACCATATTATTACCCGCGCCGCCACAACCAATAACCTTAATGTTGGCTTGACCTACGGCAAGTCCATCAAATGTTTCTTCTCTTTCCATTGAAATATCCATTTCATATCCCCCCTTTTGGTGTGTTTTTACTACCCCCACGTTAAGGATAAAAATTAAATATTGGGAGTGTATTAGCTTCCTTAGAAGGTGTTGTGATCGTGCCAACGAGACCAACATCTAGTTCGAGAAAAATGTTATCAAACAACAGCGTTCAAACGTTCGCCAAAACCTTTGAACAACCGAACACTACTTTGCGCCAACAAAGTAAGTGCAATATTTTTCTTTCATTATAAGCGGTTTATAAACATTCTCGTAGTGAGAAATAGATATTCAAGTTATGTACCTTTGCTTCTCGTGGAAATATAGACGATGTAAGGCTCAGAAAAGGTCGTTACTACTCTGGTGTAGGATTTATTTTTTTTCGTCACTAAGATTGGACAGATAAATTATGCGTTGAAGCAGAGCAGCATTTATCGACGAACGAGTGCGACATAAGGGACTTAGGAGTGCATCTTGAGGAGTGTCAAATATATCGCAATGCAGAACTACTGCTGAAGCTTCCTGACAAATTCCTTAACCATTTCCTTGCCCCTCTGAATGGCTTTCTGCACGTGCTCACCATACCATTCCATATACGCTGCAAGGTCCTTTATGCGGTTGCCCCAACTATCAATGTAAGTCACATTCTCAAGAGTGAAACGCAAAGGCACAGGAACTTTCTCGTCAGGATAGCCAAGAGGAACAACAGCCTGAATAATGATGCTGTCAGGAATATTCAACAAGCGCTTCAAAGCCTCATCCTCAAAAGCACCAATCCAACAACTGCCAAGACCCTCAGCATGCGCTGCCAAAAGCATATTCTGCACAACAGCAGCACCATTCTGAATACTGTACTTCTCACCAGCACGACCATAGAAACGCTTGGTCTTATCAGGATCAGTGCAAACAATAACAATCACAGGAGCAGTACCAATCCAAAACTGCTCAACACACGCCTTTGCAACCTCCTGACGGGCTTTGGGATCTGTAATCAAAATAAACTTCCAATCCTGCAAATTACCCGCGCTCGGAGCAAACCTTCCAGCATCAAGAACATTGCCCAGTTTTTCAAACTCGACAGGGATGTCCAAGAACTTGCGAATACTCCTCCTCGTTGCAATACAATCAAGCGCGTCCATTATACCTCTTTTGTTCAACAAACTTCAATTACCTATTTAAATTTTTGGAGACAGACCAAATTATCATCCCAAAAAGATCACATTCGGCAAACCTTCGAAATGCGGATCGCCACTGATGATTTTGCAACGAAGCTCCTTCTGCTTGACAAGCAAAATTGCATCAATAAGCCCGAAATCCTTGCGGGTCTTGCGCATTTCCTCACGAACAGATGCAGCTTCCAGCCAATCGTGCAAAGTCACAGGAGACAAAGATGAGTCGGCCTGGATTACTCGATAAAAATCATCAAAGTCCCTCTTTGCACGAAAAGACCACAAGCGAAGCTCTGCAAGCGTGCATTCTGAAGTTATGAACTGATTGGACAAGTCTTGAAGAAGTTTCCGCAGTATTTCCCCTTTTTTAGTGCCTGAAAAATATTCCACCCAAGCATGTGCATCAACAATATGAACTGTCAAATTAAATCCTCATGCTCAAATGACTCCTCCTCAAATTTAGGCGCTCCTTTGGCAATTCCAAAAGCATCAACCCTTTTTTTAACAATAACTTCAAAGACTATCTCGTCTCCTTTTTTCAGCTTCAATTCCCTTACTTTCTCAGCAGGAATAACTATGCCGAGCGAGTTTCCCCATTCCTTAACTTCAGTTTCAACAAACATAGTTATACGTTAAGTCTAACTAATATAAAAAGCTTTCGGTCACTTCTGCGAGATTAACGGCCGGAGATGCTGCTTATGCACAGCAATAAATCTCTTGATAAAATAATTGACAAAACCAGCCTCATCCCTTTGCAAAGCCCTGTAATAAGGCCTTCTTCTCTTAAATTCTATTACCAGCATAGGATACTTATTCCACCAGAGAAGATAATTCATCAAAAGCCGCCCAACACGGCCATTTCCATCGCCAAAAGGATGAATCTTCTCAAACCGGTAATGCATCCTGGCGGCCAACTCAACAGAATTCATCTGCAGATTCTTCCTGTAAAACTTAAGCAGGTCTTTCATCAATCTTTCCACGTCCTGCCAATCAGGAGCCCTGTATTCACCGACCCTGACCAAATAATCACGAAAACATCCTGCGATATCCGGCTTTGAAGCAGAAAAAATTTCCTTATGCCATCTCAAAATCAAAGCCAAAGAAAGAGCTTCTTTCTTATGGAGCATCCCGGAAAACGTTTTTGCGTGAGCAAGAGATTCCTGAACTTCTCTCAATGGCCTGTTTGGTGTGACCGCCTCCTCCAGCAATTCCCTTGTTTCCTCAAGAGTTATAGTAGAGCCCTCAATTGCATTAGTGTTGTATGTAAAGGCAACAGCGATCTGCTCCATCGCCTTCTCCTTGACTGATTCAGGATATTTTGACCATTCTTCCTGAAACCTGTTTTTTATCCGAGAAAGAACCTTAAACAATCCTTCCTTATAACACTCCTCCATGAACTGCTTTTTCAACTCTTCCAGTTCCGCGGGCAGCTGCTTTCCAACATAAATTTCCCTTGAAACGACCTTGCCATTCTTCCTGAAAGAATGCTGGAGATAAAAATAGGCCTGTTTGCCCTTTGTTCTCTTTATAACCCTCATAGAAGCGACTTACCATTACAATTATTTAAAACTTGTGGTTTTTTGATGATTTGTAATGGTAATCTATTTCT
>CAYUHB010000090.1:0-4518 GCA_964444355.1 uncultured Methanosarcinales archaeon | reverse complement strand
TGAAAAATCCTGCAATTCGCTTGGCATTGCGGCAGGGTTTTGTTGTTGTTGGCGATATTTTATTGGAAAGTTCGTGCTGGATGGAGAAGCCGGTCAGGTATAGGTCGCTTGTGGATGCTTGTAGATGATTAGGCTGTTTTTGTCGTTGCAATGTATTTCCAGAATATGAATTCCTCGGCTTTCTGTATCATGGGTTTTATTTTTCCGTTTTCTTCCCTGATCAGGCATTTGTGTAGCATTTTCCAGTAGAATCTTATCTGGTCAGCGGTTATTTGCGGGTATGGTCTGATGACGTGTACTCCTTCTTGTTCAAGTTTTTGTGCTGTTCTTTCATAAGCCATTATTACATAATGGTCCCATCTCATCTCGCTTACTATTTCTGGTTTTTGGCCTTTTGGCCTGTTTCTGAAACTTTTTAGTTCATATGCTGCTCTTGGTGCTGCAGTAAATGTTGCTACGTCAAAGCCGTTTCCCTGCACTTTTTTCTCTTCTTTGTATGCAGGGATGCGTAAAAAAGAAACCGAGTATTCTTTTGGTTCGTTTTGATTTTTTGCTTCGTGGAATCTTGGGACTTGTGTGACTAATGCCGATAATCCATAGTCGAGGGTTGATGTTGGAGGCTGTACCCAGAGTGCTGTGTGGAGTGCTGAATTGTATATTATTCCTCTGACCACGTCTACCATGGATATCGTTCTCCATACGTTGTCTATTTCTCCCTTGAATTTGAAGCCTCCTAACATGTGATTTACTGTGACTGTGCTGATTTTTTCTTTTATTGCTTCGTCTAAGGGTTTGTTGTTTTCTATTGGCAGCATGCTTTCTTTTGTCATCGGATTGTCTCTTGGCAGAAGTTTTTTGTCAATAATTACTGCTTGGCTTGGCCTGACCGAATCAATTGCTGGCGCTAATTCTCTTTTCTCTGTTGGGATTATTATTCTTCCTTCATTTTCCAGTGTGGATATTGCTTCTCTTGAATTGTGGGAATACTGTCCCCATCTTATGCTGCTTTCTTCAATAGCTTTCATTAGAACGGCTTGAATTCCTGATGCCGTGCAGAAGTATTCGCAGCATTGTTTTGCTGATGATATGGCGTTTCCTCTTTTTGATATTTCGCCGTCTTCTTTTACCAACTTGCTTTTTTTTCCCAACAGGTCTTCTGTGGTATGACTTCCGAATATCAAGTCATCAAGCAGTGGCACTTTTTCGTGTAATGGTGTTATCTGCAATTCAGCCATATTCTGCTCTTTGTCGTCCATTATTTTAACCTTTTAGCAATCTTTAAATACCCAGTTTCTGTTATTTATCGTATGGCGGAAGAGACTCCTGAGGAGCACAAAAAGAAGCACCACAAGGACGTGCAGGAATTGTGGGAGGAGATTGAGAAGCGGGATAAAGAGTCTGTTAGTGAGCATCACGACAAGAAGCATACCGATGCTGAGGAGGAGCTTCCTGAGGAGTCTGAGGAAGAGAAGGAAGAGGAGTAGGCTTTTTTAAGCATTCGAAGTATTCTGGGTTTGTGAGTCCTTTTATTATTGCTGCTTCTGGCGCTGCTATTATGAGGTCTATTTCGCCTCTGCCTGAAAAAGATATTGGTATGTTGCTGCTGATTTTTGGAAGTAACCCGAGTTTTTCTCTGAGTCTGTAATAGTCAAATCCGACGGTTATTCCTGACGGGGTTATTGCCCTTGCGCAGATAAGTCCTGCGTATTCTTCAAGGAATGTGCCTTTGACTCCTGCCAGCCGGTCAGCGTATACTTTGGCTTCTCCTTTAAGTTGCGATGGGTCTGCTGCTTTCGGATAGAAGATGTCTTCCAGTCTTTCTCCATTTATTATTCTGCATTTCAGCCATAATGCGAAATTTCTGTATTGTGAGTCTTGCATTCTTTCTGCCGTTCTTTCAAGCGCGACCTGCGCCCGTTGTGATTTGTATTTTGGTATTTGGCATACCACGTCAATGCCGCTGTCTGGAATGTTGCCGAGTCTTGTTTGTCTGAAGAAGAAGATTCCGGTCAGGACGGGGATTTTATCCTGTGTGAGTTTTCTTATGAACCTTTTGCCTTGGTTTGCTTCATCGATTTTGTCGTGCAGTTTTTTGTTGCATATTCCGTTCGTTACTTCAATTACTGCGCAGCTGCCTGCTTTGTATAATGTTTCTTCCAGTTTTTCTAGTTTCTGTTCGTCCACTGTTTCTACCCGTCACTGCGTGAGTTTTGTAATTATATAAACATTCATCGTCTAAGATAAGTAATAAAAAACCCGTTATTTAAACCTTTCGGAATGTTACTACTGTAAAGAAGTAATCAGTACATGCACTCTATGCAGATGTGTCCGCCTGCGTATTCTGGTTTGGCTGAGACTATTTCATCTGGTGCTTTGCCGATGTAAAGGACTTGTTCTTTCTTGCTTCCGTATCTGTAGACAGTTATTCCTTTGCACTTCAATTTGTGCGCAAGTAAGTATGCTTTGCTGATGTCTTGCGGTGTTGCTGTTGCTGGTAAATTGATTGTTTTGCTTACTGCGTTGTCGCAGTATTTTTGGAATGCTTCCTGCATTTTGACGTGGATTTCTGGCTTTATTTCCAGTGCTGTTTTAAAGATTCTTTGGACGTCTTTTGGCACTTCTTTCAAACCTGTTACTTTTCCTGTTTTTGCTATTTTCATCATTAGTGCTTTGGTGTAAAATCCTCTTTTGCGCGCTATTCTTTCAAATGCCGGGTTGACTTCCAAAAGATGCGTTCCTTCCATTACGTCTCTTACAAAGGTTACTGCAAATAACGGCTCTATTCCTGATGTTGCTCCTGCTATGATGGATATCGTTCCTGTTGGCGCTATTGTGGTTACTGTTGCGTTTCTTGTTGCTTTGACTGTTTTTGTTTTCAGCGTGCTTTTGTCAAAGTTGGGGAAGCTTCCTCTTTCTTCTGCCAGTTTGCTGCTTGCTTTTCTTGCTTCGTCGTTCAGGAATTTCATTAGTTTTTCTGCGAATTCGATTGCTTTGTCTGAGTCGTATGGTATTCCTAAGTCAATTAATAGTTCTGCAAATCCCATTATTCCTAATCCGATTCTTCTGTTTGCTTTTGTTATTTGTTCTGTTTGCGGCAAAGGATACTTGTTTACGTCTATGACGTTATCCAAAAAGTGTACTGCTGTTTGAATGGTTTTTTTGAGTTTGTCCCAGTCGAGTTTGCCGTTCTTTAGCATGTTTGTGAGATTGATGCTTCCTAAATTGCAGCTTTCGTATGGGTGCAGTGGTTGTTCTCCGCAGGGGTTTGTGCTTTCTATTGGTCCGAGCGCAGAAGTTGGATTTTTCCTGTTTATTTCGTCAATGAAAACAATGCCTGGGTCTCCTGTTCTCCACGCGTTTGCTACAATTAGGTCAAAGACTTCTTTTGCATTTATTTTTTTGACTTTTTGCTTGTTGTGCGGGTTTACTAAATCGTATTCCTGTTCTTTTGCTACTGCGTTCATGAATGCATCATCTACTGCTACTGAGATGTTGAAGTTTTGGAGCATGTCTTCCCTGCTTTTTGCTGTGATGAATTCTATTATGTCTGGGTGGTCATATCTGAGTATTCCCATGTTTGCCCCTCTTCTTTTTCCGCCCTGTTTCAAAATCTCCGTTGTCATGTCGAATATTCTCATGAAGCTTATTGGTCCTGAGGCTGCTCCTTTCGTGCTTTTTACTATGTCTCCTCTTGGCCTTATTTGCGAGAATGAAAATCCTGTTCCGCCGCCTCCTTGGTGAATTAGGGCTGTGTACTTTAGTGCGTCAAATATTTCTGGTAAAGAGTCTGGTACTGGTAAAACAAAGCAGGCGGATAGTTGTCCTAGTGGCGCTCCTGCGTTCATTAGTGTTGGCGTGTTTGGTAAAAAGTCGAGTTGTGATAGTATTTGGTAGAATTCTTCTTCTGTTTTGTGCAGTGCCCCTTTTTTGTATATTAGGTCTGCTTGTGATACTGCTTTTGCCACTCTTCTGAATAATCTTGCTGGTGTTTCTGTTATGTTTCCTTTTTCGTCTCTTAATAGGTATCTTGCTGCGAGTATTCTTATCGCGTTTGTTGTCAGCTTTAATTCATCTCTTACGCCCAGAAATGTTTTGAATTCCCTGATTTCTTTGTGTTGCTGTCTGTAGAGTATGAATGATTTTGCTACATCTGCTAATCTGTTTTTGATTAGGACTTCTTCTACAACGTCTTGTACGTCTTCTACTGAGGGTATTACTTTTGGCGTGAAGTGTCTTTCAAGTTCTTTTACTGCCTGGTCTGCTAATTTTTTTGAGAGCTTGCCGTCTTTTCTGTTTACTGAAAGTATGGCTTTGCCTATGGCTATTTCGATTTTTTTGGGCTGGAATGGCTCAATGCTTCCGTCCCGTTTCCTGACTCTTTGTATTCTCCCCATAACCCTCTTTTTGGATTTTAATTGGAGTATGATATTTAAAACTTTTGACGAAAAGCAATTATTTTATATATCTAAAATAATTGCTATTATGGCCGCGATTAAGGCCGCTAGAATTATGAGCATA
>CAYUHB010000089.1:0-4523 GCA_964444355.1 uncultured Methanosarcinales archaeon | reverse complement strand
AGCAAAAACACAAGCAAAAGACGTGCTAATAAAAGCAGCACAAGATGTTATTGCAATGCTTGAAACAGCCAAAGCAAAAGTTCAAGCATCAGAAGTAGCAGACAAAGAAGAAATCACTGCCAAACTCGACGAGCAAATAACCGCGATAAATGCAGAAAAAACAAAAGTCGAAGGCTTGACAGCAGAAAGCACAAAGAAAGACATACAAACAGCTGCAAAAGACCTCAGAAAAGCAATCCAGGAAGGAAAACGCGCACTCAAATACGCAGCGCACAAGATGGTCTACAACAAGCTCGGCGGAGTGCTGACAATATCAGAACAACTCGTAACAAAACTCGAGAACAGAATCAAAAAGCTCGAAGAAAAAGGAGCAGATGTCAGCAGTATAAGCCTTGACGCATTCAAAGCAAAGATTGCAGAAGCAAAAACACTCTACGAAGAAGCTGCAACAAACTTTGAAAAATCAAAAGAAACAGTTGCTGAAGGCGAAAAAGACGAGTTCATGAAGCAGGCAACAGAAAAAATGCAGGCTTCACACAAAGCACTGAAGGAAGCACGAGAAATGCTTAAGGAAATCCTTCAAAAAATAAAGGAACTCAAGCCTGCAAAAGCAGAAACAAACACGAGCGCAACGCCAGAAGTCAACGCTACAGCGTAAGACTTAAATAAGACTGAACGGATGGTGAAAAAATGAACGCAAAACTCGTGTTTGTAGTGCTAAGCGTACTGTTACTATTGTCAGCATGTGCAAAACCAGCTGAAAAACCAGCGGCAAAGCCAGAAGGACAACCTGCAGCACCGGCAACGGCTCCAGCAGAACCTTCAGCTGAAGATACAGCAGCAAGCGACATCGAAAGCTCAAGCGCAGAAGTTGACGCAATAAGCAAAGACCTTAACACAACAGCAATAGACGACATAGACAAGGACCTTGCAGAAATAGACAACCTGGACTTAGGCTAATTTTTTATTTTTTTCTTAACTTTTTTATACTGACTTCTGTTTTCAGCTCTAATGATTATTCTAGACGGCAGTTATTTGGAAGGCGGAGGGCAAATAGTCAGAACAGCACTCGCACTAAGCAGCCTAACAGGGCAACCATTCAGAATAACAAACATACGCTCAGCAAGAAAAGACCCAGGACTAAAAGCACAACACGTACAATGCGTAAAAACACTACAGCAGTTATGCAATGCAAAAGCAGACGGAGCAGAACTCGGAAGCAAAGAATTACTGTTCATACCAGGCAAAATAGAAGCAAAAAACATTACGATTGACATAGGCACAGCAGGAAGCATAACATTACTCTTACAGGCAGTATTATTGCCCTGCATGTTCGCAAACAAAACACACAAACTGACAATCATAGGCGGAACTGACACAGAATGGAGCATGCCGATAGACTATTTTGCCAATGTATTAGTTCCGCAATACAGAAGAGTGTGCGGGCTTGAAGTAAAAGTGCTAAAAAGAGGGTAATACCCCAAAGGAGGAGGACAGGTCGAGCTGACAATCAAACCAATAGTGAAAAGAAACGAATTTGACACTTTTGAAGCATTCCAAGCAGCACTAAAACACAAAGCATTCGTGCTTGAACAAGGAAAATTAATCTGCGTAAAAGGAACATCTCACGCAAGCAAAACACTAGAAAACGCAAAAGTAGCAGACAGACAGGCAAGCGCGGCAAAACAAGCACTTTCTGGCTTGAACGTTCCGATTGATATAACAACAGAGTATTCTGATACGCTATCAACGGGTTCTGGAATAACATTATGGGCAATATTCGCAAAAAACGACGACATAGATAATGAGAACCCGATTAGAGTGGGAGCAGACGCGCTCGGAGAATTAGGCAAGCCAGCAGAAAAAGTAGGAACAGAAGCAGCACAGAAATTACTGAAAGAACTAAACGCGCCAGTTGATAGTCATTTAGCAGACAATCTCATACCATTAATGGCACTATGCAAGCCAAGCAAGATAACAACAACACAAATAACATTGCACGCAAAGACAAACATATGGGTAACAGAACAGTTCTTGGGGAAAATGTTCAAAGTGGAAGGGAACGTGATTGAGACGTGATAATGAAGTGATCCATTTCACTTCGCCAATCTTCGCAGCCTGTCACTCACTGACTTGCTTACTGCTTTGCCAAGCTTCAAGGCATCAGCTTCTGCCAGCCTGCTCTTTGCCTTAAACTTTCTCAAAAATTCCATATCTTCAACCTTCTGCATAAAAGCCTGCCTTGCAACCTCAGACCAGTTCATCTCCGGAAAAGAATCCATCTTCTCCTTCAGCTCAACCGGCACAGCCAAAGTCATAGTAGTCATTTTAACCTCCAATTATGTGTAAATATGTATATTATGTGCGAATATATAAAGGTTTTGGTCCATTTTGTATTCTGATGGCGCTTTGCTTGTAGAGAATTTTGATTAACCATTAATAATGTCAAAATTCTCTTAGAGGACTTTGACTAAACTATAGGTTATTCAAAGTCCTCTGTAAGAAAACACATTCACGTCAAACTAGCCAATTTAATGCTCGTCTTCAAATCACGGATGTCATAATAGAACAAACGCTTCTGGGAAGGGTCCTGAAGCCGGTCAACAAGCACTTCAACCTCTGCAACCGTACGAATAGCTTCATCAATGCTGCCCTGCATCACCTTCTCACGGGCATCATCAATCATAGCGTGAATGTCAGGATGCATAATCTCCCTGCCAGCCTTTCCGTGCTCGACACGCTCAACTTCCTCGCGCAAATACCCAGAAAAAGCCTTCTCCTTCCTCTGCTCAAGCTGTTCCACTTCTTTTTCCTCTTCCAAAAGCTTCCTGAACTCCAAATGAACGCCCTCTTCCTTCACGGAAAGCTCCTTCTCGCGCTCACGAAACAGTTTAAGCTGTGAAGGCTCAACACGCTCGCCAATCAACCTTGCCTCTGCCTTTCCAATACCCCTGCGCAATTCACTATACCTGCGCTCCACCTGAGGCAAAATCTTCTTCAGATTACGAGCACGATAAATAGCATCCTTCTCCTGCTCAATCTTCTTCTTTTCATCCTGAATGTACTTCATACCCTTCTGAATAATACGCTCATTATCAACAACGTGCTTTTCTTTAGCAGACAAATGCCTGAACTCGCGCTCAAACTCTGCCTTGGCTCTTTCCAGCTCAGAAACGCGCTTAAGCAAGGACGTTTCCTCTTCCTTCAATTTCTGCTTATCACGCTCAAAAACTTCAATAGACTCAACAATCTCATCCTCTTTTTCCTTCAAACCAATAACGTCAGACTCAACAAGCCTGCGAACATCAGCCTTCTCCTGCTTCAAATCAGCCTTCCCATCAAGGAAAAACTTCAACTTCTTATCCCATTCCTGCTGAACAAGCAACATCTCTGCCTTTCTGGAAGCAACCTCATTCGCAAACTCATCCTTGTCCCTGGCTAATATGCGCGTCGCTTCCTTAACTGCCTTCTCGTGCTCAAGGAACGCAGCCTCCCTTCGAACCATTTCCTGCTCTGTTGCTTCAAGCTTCTTCAGCCGTCTATCATGCTCGCGCTGGGCAACCGATAATTCGTGCTCTGCTTTCCTTGCATTAAGCTCGCGCTCGTGAGCCTCAGTGCTAAGCTGTGAATTATTAGAAATGTTCCTTTTCAAATCTTCAAGAAGATGCTTCTTGTCCTCAATCAAAGCATAAAGCTCCTGCTTGGATTTCTGAACAGTATCCGCTTCAGCAGCCAAGCTTTCAACATCCTTCTTCATATTCATAATCCTGGTTTCAGCATCAACGATCTTGCGCTCGCGAAGCGAAAGCAACCCTGCTTTCTGCTGCATCTGCTCTTTTGTCTGCAACAAATCCTTAACAGTGCTTTCCAAACCAGCCAAGTCACGCTTAGCCTTCAAAAGAGTCTGCTGGCGGATTTCAAGCTCTGAATCGAGCTGTCTTTTCAAAGGAGCAGCCTGCTCAAGCTGGTCGCGCAAATTCTTCAAAATACGCATATGCTTCTCAATGTCTTCTTCCTGCTTTGAAATAATCCGGGCACCTTCAGCAACACGCCGTTCCTTCTTGGAAAGGTCATCACGAAGATTCTTCTCCTTACTGATAGCCTCAACAAGACCGACTTCAACACGCCGGATTTCTGAACGCTTCTCCAGCAAAACAGCCAATTCCTTAGACAATTGAGCAACAGAATACTTCCTCTCATCCAAAACCTTCTGCTGTTCCTTAAAAGCATTATTAAGAATTGAAATGTTCCCACGCAAAGCCTTTTCATCATTCTGAAGCCTGGAAACGCGGGATTCAGCAGAAAGAACAGCACGCTCACGGCCTGCAACACTCTTTTCCAGCTCTTTTAACTTGGCTTCCTTCTTCTCAATAAACTTCACACGATTAACAACTTCAGCCCTTAAAGTCTTAAGAGCGCACAACTCCCTCTTCGACAAAGGCTCATCCTTATGAGCTTCATCATGAGGTTTTCCAAAGAGCAAAAACGGCTTGTCCACCATGAAGCAGACAGCCCCAAACTGG
>CAYUHB010000088.1:0-4544 GCA_964444355.1 uncultured Methanosarcinales archaeon | reverse complement strand
CAACAAATTCAAAACAAAACAGCTATTGCCGCACGTAATCAAATGGCAGGAACAACACAAATACCCATTCTTATTCCTGACAGAGGCAAGCACAAACCTGGCTGACGACGAAGAACTAATGAACTTAATGACAAAAGCCAACTTTTCAAGAGTATTTTTGGGCATAGAAACGCCAAGCGAAGAAAGCCTTATAGAAGCAGGAAAAATGCAGAACACAAGCAGAAACCTCTTAGAAACCGTCAAAACAATCCAACAGCACGGCATGC
The DNA here is from genome assembly GCA_964444355.1 of uncultured Methanosarcinales archaeon. Classification (GTDB taxonomy): domain Archaea; phylum Nanobdellota; class Nanobdellia; order Woesearchaeales; family ARS49; genus CABMGU01. The sequence continues at coordinate 4,278 of CAYUHB010000088.1, read as the reverse complement.
TGGTAATGGGCGGATTTATCGTCGGATTTGACCACGACACTGAAAAAATCTTCCAATCACAGATTGATTTCATACAAAAAGCAGGATGCGTCATAGCAATGGTAGGAGTGCTAACTGCCGTACCCCAAACAAGACTCTGGCACAGACTCAAAGCAGAAAACAGGCTCATCAACGAGTTCACAGGCGAAAACACCGAAGCCAAAATAAATTTCATCCCAAAAATGGACGCGGAAAAACTCCTCAACGGATACAGAAAAGTGCTATCAACAATATACTCGCCAAAAGAATACTATGAAAGAATAAACACGTTCATCCAAAACTACACTCCAACAGCAAAAACCAGAATAAAAATGCAGGAAATCAAGGCATTCCTGATGAGCACGTGGAAAATAGGCATTTTCTCACCAGCGCGCAAGTATTACTGGAAACTACTGGTATCAACGCTGTTCAAGAAAACCAAAGCATTCCCAATAGCAGTAGAGCTGGCAATCCTCGGACTCCATTTCCAAAAAGTAGCTGAAAAAAGCCTAAACGCATAATCACCACATCATTTAAATACTAAAACGCCGTTTTAAAAAACATGCCAAAAAAAGAGAAACTGCGCGTAGGCTGGTTCACATTCGCGTGTTCTGAAGACAGCACAATACTAATGACAGAAGTAATGAACGACTGCTGGCAGGAATGGAAGAAAAAAATAGAATTCGCATACGCAAGAGTACTGCAGTCGCAGAATGAACTCAATGATTTAGATGTAGCATTCATCGAAGGAGCAATAACAACAGACAAAGACGCAAAAAGAGCAAAAGAAATACGCAAAAACAGCAAATACGTGGTAGCAGTAGGAAGCTGCGCAGTAACAGGAATGCCCTCAGCGCAAAGAAACCTCTTTGATTCTGAACTAAAAAAAGAAATCAAGCCATTACTAATCAAATTCAAGCACAGAGAAAAAGTACAGCCGGTGAAAGACATCATAAAAGTTGATGACGACGTGCCAGGATGCCCAATGAACGAAAAAATATTCCTCGAAATACTTGACAAATACCTGAAAAAATTCGGAGTCTAAAAATGCACACATTCGACATAACAATAGAAAATCTGAGCAAAATAGAAGGGCACACGAACCTAGACGTAAAAGTAAGAAACGGAAAAGTAGAGCACGTACAACTCAAAATCAGCGAGAATAAAAGATTCTACACACAGGCAATCAGAGGAAAACCAGCAACAACAGCACCACAACTAATGTGCAGAATATGCGGAACGTGCAGTATTGCGCATTTGCTCTGCTGTATTCAAGCAGTTGAGAATGCGATGGACATCAGACCATCCGAGCAGACAATACTATTACGAAAACTTGCAATGTATGGGCTGTACATCAGAGACCACGCACTGCATTTGTACATGTTTTCTTTACCAGACATAATGGGAAAAGACAGCATACTCGACTTTGACGAACACGACGAGTTCGAAGACAGGCTGCTGCACTCCTGCTTTGAAGTAAAAGCAGCAGGAAACGCACTAAGCACGCTGGTAGCAGGCAAAGCAATACATCCTCCGTTCCCGGCAGTAGGCGGATTCACAAAAGTCCCAACAAAAGAAGAAACACAGCCAGTCATAAAACAATTAGGACACATCCGCGAGGACGTACTAGAACTAATAGACATATTCATGCCAGAAAAATTCGATTTCACAAGAGAAACAAACTACGTATGCCTGACAAGCCCTGACTTCAACTTCTACACAGGAGACCACATCTGCACAAGCAAAAAAGAATGCATACCCTGGCAAAAATTCGGACAACACCTCGTACGCAAAGTCATACCATACTCACAAGCAGCAGGATACGAATACGAAGGAGAAACGTACATGATAGGAGCACTCGCAAGAGTGAATTTGAATGAAGCTTACCTGCATCCAAAAACAAGAAAAGACGCGAAAAAAGCACTAGATTTGTTCCCATCAAACAACGTATTCCACAATAATTTAGCACAGGCAATAGAAATACTGCACTCCATAGACACAAGCATAGAGATACTAAAGAGGACGACATTCAAAACAGAACAAATCACAATAACACCAAAAGCAGGAACAGGAACCGGAGTAGTAGAAGCACCAAGAGGAACACTGTATTATTCAATAGATACTGACAAGACAGGCAAGATAACACACGCAGACATAGTAGTCCCAACAGGACAAAACCAGATAAACATACAACAAGACATCAAAGCTTTGATAGAAGCAAACCTATCAATGCCAAAAGAAAAAATACAGTTTGAAATCGAGAAATTAATCAGGGCTTACGACCCCTGCATGAGCTGCGCAGCACACTTTCTGAAGATAAACTGGCAGTAAATTGTTGAACTCCTCGATGAAAAAATATTTTTCCGGATGGAACCGGAATAATTACGATTTTTCACATCAAAACCTGAAAAGATTACGTTTCATGTCGAAAACTTTCCCACTTTCTCGTCGATAAACCTATTAATAAGTACAACATGATAGAAAAATGCGGCGGCGTAGGCTAGCTAGGTAAGCCGCGAAGCTCTCAACTTCGTATCCGAAAGGACTCCGGGGTTCAAAAGCTTTTCGGTGTACCGAGGGTTGAAATTCCCCGCGCCGCCGCCCCTTATAATTCAGAAATAACACTGCAAACTTTATCAACAGAACCATTAGGCGGAACGCCTATAATTTTGACACTCTTTAATCTGCCCAACTTCTTCGCAAGCTTCAAATTCAAGCCAAGATCGAAGTCGTGCAGGGAAAGAGCTTTGGTCTGGACGAATTTGTCGATGTCGTCAATAAGCATAACGTCTTTTGCATTAATCACTGTGTCAATAATGATTAGATTGTCTTCCTTCGGCAAGTCCTCGGTAGGCTCAAACTCGACAAAATTGATATCAGGAAACCTTTTCTGCAAAGCAGGAAGAATACGCAAAGGCAAAGAGTCTTCTTTCACTAACGGATTGCCGCAGACGTAGATGTTCATAGCTTAACCTCGTACTCAAACATTGCAACAGAAGCAACATCTCCCAAAGTGCCATAACCCCTGTCAAGTTCAGCAACAACAAGATTAACAATTCCAGGACGTTCATTGAGCACCAGCTGAAAACCGGTCTGGGCGATATCAAAAGCAGAAGCATGACGCTTGTTCCGCTCAAAAGGAGGAAGCACCTCATTCACGGCAACAATTTTCTTCTCAAAACCCTTCAACTTATTGATGTAAGGGCTGATTAAGTCAACAACGATATTGCGCCTGTCCTGAGCGCGAGTATAATAACCAGAATCAGCATAACCACGCAATGACCACTCCCAGCCATCATGCTCAAAAAGAGTTTTATTCCGGTTGAGCCTGAAAAAACCAACAACCGCATCTGGAGGTCTTTTGTGAACATCAGAACTTGAATTAGGACCAACATAAATCTCAGCATCCTCAAAAGGAAAAGCAGTAAGAGCAGAAATCACAAGCTGTTCAACACTCTTAATTAAAACCAAAGAATAACCTTCCAACCTCTTTTCTGCATGCTCGTCCATCTGCAAAGGCAATAAAAGACCAGTTTAAAAGAATTATTGTATTAAAGACCTAAAATCTTTTAAACCCCTGACAGTTAGCAATACTATCAAACGAGGTGCATCACTATGAAACAAATCAGACCTGAAACCGTAGTCTCAGCAGAAAACGCTGTACGAGACACAAAGAACTGGTTAGCAGTCTTCAAGACAGAATACGACGTGCCAGACGAAGCAGTCAAAATACTCCACAAAAAACTCGACGAGATAAGCGACAACATGAGAGGCTTAAAGTGCACTCCAAAAGGAGCAGACCCGAACACGATAAGACCAGTATCAAACGCTCTAAGAGACTTGAAGAGCTGGCTTGCAACCTTTGCAAGTGAATACAGCCTATCAGAAGAAACAGTAAAAGTCCTGCACCAAAACATGGACAAAATAGGACAGAAACTGGCGCTTATCGAGTGCAAGTAATTAACTTTTTAATTCTTTTTTATAACTCAAAACAGGTTTGACTAAATTTCCCAATTTCTTTTTCATTTCAAAACTCAATTGCACTTTTAGTACATCGTCGAAAGTAGATATACGATTTCTGCCACCCTCTTTGGACAGATACAGCGCCAAATCTGAAAAAACATACAAGGCATTAGCCATTTCTTCCCAAGAATAACTTGTTTTTGTTCGGCAGATTATTTTCCTCACACCATCAAAAGATGCAAGCCCTCCGCTGACGGTTATTGAAGGCAATTCTTTTTGAGAATTAAAAGAATTTTC
>CAYUHB010000087.1:0-4609 GCA_964444355.1 uncultured Methanosarcinales archaeon | reverse complement strand
TCGGAAACATAACAGGAGGACAATACACAATAATAGTAGAAGCAACAGGATTCAACACGCTCAAAATCTACAAACAAAGCACGTTCTTCGTAGCAACAGTAAAACCAGGAATAAGACTCACATACCCAACATTCGGAGTAACAGCATACTCAGTCTTCAACTCAACAGTCGAAACACCAATACCAAGCGAGTGCAGATACGTCTTTGACACTCCAACAGCGCCAAACGCAGCAGACTACGAATTCCTAAACGCGTACGAACGACCAGGAACAATACACACAACCCCAGCATTAAGCGTACCATACGGCTCACAAGAAGGACACCCACTGCACGTCTACTGCAAATTCGAACAATTCGGAATCATACAAAGAAGCTTCAACATAACACTCGACCCAGAACCACCAGTGCTCATCAGCGCATTCGCAGAACCAGCAATCATAGCAGAACCATACATACCAGACCAGGAATTATACTCAACAACACTAAAAGCGCAAATCGACAAGCCAGGATTCTGCAAGTACTCATTAGCAGCAAGCAATTTCGGCTTAATGGACGGCAAATTCCCAGGATACGACAGAACACCAAAAACAAGCGTTGCAGCAGAAGTAAACGTAACAGAACAAAAAACATACCAGTACTGGGTAGCGTGCAAAGCCAAAAACCAGCTAACAACCGCGCCAAAACAAGTAACATTCACAGTAGACCTCACACTGCCATTAAACGTAACAAGCAGCACACCATACGGATTCGGAACACTCAACTTCAACATAGGAGTAGTAGCAAACAAAAGAGTGTACTGCTACTTCGGCGAAAATCAGGAAGATACGACAAAACCAATGGGCGCAGGAACAGCAAGCTATGTACAAAGACAGCAAATAACAGTAACAAGTCCTGGAGAATACACATACTACGTAAAATGCAGCCACGTATCAGGAGAACAATCAGACGTCATAGAAATACCAGTATTCATAGACACAACACCGCCTGAAATGAAGGCAGTGGACGACTCAGGACTCCCAAGCGAGCCAGACATCACCTGGAGCAAAAGCAAAATAAAAGTGGCATTCAGAGCAGAAGACCCTGAAAGCGGAATATCACACTACCTGATAACACTCAAAGAAGCCACAGGCAACAAAATAATCTTCAAAGACTACATCAGCAACGTAACAACAGGAGAGCCGATATACATTTCCACAACAACAAGCGGAACTCCATTCCTTCTCACAAACGGCAAACAATACAAGTTCATCGTAAAAGCAGTAAACAAAGTAGGACTGTTAAGCGAGCCGATGGAAAGCGACGGAGTAACAGTAGACACAAGCAAAATACCGCCATACTGCCAAGACGGAGAACAAGACGAAGACGAAACAGATATAGACTGCGGAGGAAGCTGCGACGGATGCTCAGAAAACAAAAAATGCAGCCTTGACGTGGACTGCACAACAAACTACTGCGAAGACGGAATTTGCAAATCAGCAAGCTGTGAAGACGGAGTTCTCAACGGACTGGAATCAGACGTGGACTGCGGAGGAGAGCCGTGCGAGAAATGCGAAAACTTCAAAGTATGCATTGACAGCACAAACTGCGCATCAGGATACTGCGACCTCAGAAATGACGTATGCATAGACGCGCCACCCTGCGCAGACAAAAAACTCACAACAGGAGAAACAGACATAGACTGCGGAGGACCATGCGAGCCCTGCGGAGAAGGAAAAAGCTGCATAGAAAACAATGACTGCACAGAAGGAATGAACTGCACAACAGACACAAAAGTATGCGCAGGATTACCTGCTGCAGAAGAAGCACCAGTAATGCTGGAAGAAATAACTGTGACAGAAGAAACCTCGCTCATGTGGCTGTTATATTTGTTGTTCCTCATACTCGCGGTAGGAGGAATATTAGTGGGAGCAATCATAATCCTGGCAAAAGAACGCAAAAAACCAGAAGCGCTATTCAAGCCAGAAATAAAGCCAGCAATGCTAAAACCAGAAGAGCTGGACAAACTAAAAAGATTTGCAAAAAAAGAAGAAATACCAGACAAAGAATGGATATCGCTGGAAAAAGAAATCAAGAAAAAACACGTACCATACGCATCCGCGCTTGAAAGACTAAGAAAAATAGCGCGCAAAGAAACACTTCCAGAAGAACCGCTGGCAAGACTAAAAACCCTGCTCGACCACCTAAGCGAGTACGAACGAACACAAATACTAATCAAAATCAAACTATGGCGGGAAGGAAAACTCACAAAAGAAGAAATCGAAGAACTTCTCAGAAAACTGCGAATTACAGCAGAATACTACAAACTACACAAAGAAGAATTCGAAAAAGAACTCGAAGAATATGGGCACAAGAAAAAACACTAAAGCGCAAATCATAGGACAAATATTCATATTCATACTAGCAGGACTAGTGTTCATCCTAATCGTAACATACGGGTACAAAGCAATACAATACTTCATAGAAAGACAAGAACAAGTAGTGCTCGTAGACTTCAGAACAGACCTAGAAATAGCAGTAGAAGGAGTAAAAAGAGACTACGGAACTGTACGAAAAGTAGACCTAAAACTGCCAACAAAATATTACGGAGTATGCTTCTTTGATTATGTTTCAGCCACCTGCGATCCAGCAGTAGCGCCAACAGACCCAAAATTGGTAACGCCAGGACAAACATTCAACGTCAAATGGGCAGAAGACGCGTGCAAACTCAAAAGCGCAAACGTATTCATAATACCAAGAACACAAGACTTTGACCTGCCAGACATACAAGTCGACACAGGATACATCTGCATACCAAACACAGGAATAGTCACAATACGCCTGGAAGGAACAGGCAAAAGAGCAAAAATATCAGAATGGTAAAAAGGGGCATAGCTGAACAAGGTTCATCTGGTCTTTTTTTCCCTTCAGGAAAAAAAGGTTTTGAACTACAATTCCACTGGATATTTGTCATAATAGCAGGAGCGCTAATACTCGCATTCTTCTTCAGCGTGGCAAACAAGCAAAGAAACCTCAGCCAGGAAAGACTGCAATTAACACTCGCAACAGACATAGAAAACATCTTCACAGGAGCAATAGTAAGCAGAGGAACAGCACAAAAACTCCCAGTGCCGCCGCAAGGAATAGCCTTTGAATGCACAGAAGGATGCGAATGCAAATTCAAAATAGCAAACGCAGGAAAAGACTTCGGAGACAAACCAATGTTCGCGCCAGCACTGCTACAAGGACAGGACATTGTCGTATGGTCGCTCGAACTCAAACTGCCATACAGAGTAACAAACTTTCTATACCTAACAAACCCGAACATCAAATACTATTTCGTCTACGGAGACGAAAACTTAATGCAACAATTAACAAAAAGCATACCGCCACTAATACAATACGAAAAAATAAAACTGGAGCAAATGGCGAGCGTGAAATACGAAGACTACCAGGACACAAGATTCATACTGCTCGATGTTGATCCGAAAGAACTAGAATATTCATTCAAAAAAGAGAGCGCAAGCGCAGTAAAAATAACACCAACAGCAGTACAATTCTACACAAAAGACGGACAAGAACTTGTACAAGGAGGATTCCTCAGCTACGCAGGACTTCCATCACTCTACGCGGCAATATTCTCTGAAGACGAAACAATGTACAAATGCGGGCTAAAAACCGCATTCAGAAAACTAAGCTATGTATCAAAACTATACGCGGAAAGAGCAGCAGAACTCGAAAACGAAACATTAAACGCAGGAAAAACCTGGTGCACGTACGGAGCACCAACAACAGGAGACGTCTGCCAGTCAACAGCATCAATAATCGGCCTATTATGCAAACAGCACGAAAACGCCAAAGAATTAGCAAACAATCTTGATGACACTCTCATAACAGAATTAAGCACGACAAAAGAACAACTAGACAGCGCAAACAGAAACTTCCTGCAGCAAAGCTGTCCGGAGCTCTTCTAATGAGAGCGCAGATTAAGATGTTCGAAACAATAGCAGTACTAATAGTATTCTTCTTCCTGCTGTTCACAGGCTCAATATTCTACTTCGCAGCACAAAAATCATCGCTGCAAAAAGAAAAAGTCAAAGCAAGCGAACAATACGCACTACAAATAGTACTGAAAGCACTGTACATGCCGGAACTGGACTGCTCATTTTTAGTAACACAAAAAGACAACTGCATAGACAAAATAAAACTAACAAAACTGGCAGAACTAATGTCAGCAGACGAAAAAGCACAAACAGACTACTACAGCGAATTCGGATACGCAACAATAACAGTAAGCGAAGCATACCCTGAACACACAAACACCACACTGTACAACAACGTACTAACAAAAACAGAAAAAATACTAGGCTTGGACAAAGAAGTGCCGGCATTCACAGCAAACATAACAACACAAAGCCCAATATTACTGTATGACGCAATACAAGACAGCTACGCATTCGGGGTAATAGAGGTAAACGTTTATGTCTAAAGCTCAGATGGAGATTTTTGGACTGGTCATTATCGTAATATTGCTAGCAATAGGACTGCTGTTCGCCATAGTTATTCTCACAAAAACACCAACAAGAGAAGTAGAAAGAGTAAAAGAAAGCGTGAAGGCAGCAAACTTCCTAAA
>CAYUHB010000086.1:0-4685 GCA_964444355.1 uncultured Methanosarcinales archaeon | reverse complement strand
AACCTTCGAGAGATAGCTTTAGGAAGCAGAGAAAACGAACAACTGGCAATAGAAGCATACGAGGCGCTGGTAAAAGCCCAAGATTATTTGATTACAACAGAATTAACCAAGGTAAGACTGGCGATACTGCCGCCGCAGGTAACAGCAGAAGAGCTGGAGCCAGTTATGGCGCTCTTTTCAGAAATAAAAAGCATATTGGGCGCATTTGTCGGACAGGCAGACAGCATACTGACTGATTTCAGAGTCATACGCTCAGAAGGAGGACAGGTAGAAAGATACCTGAAAGGACAGAATCAGGAAAAATTAAGCAATTTCCTGCGCAATTTCAACTTTCGCGCAAAACAATTAAACCAAATCAAAATGCACCTGATAAGAGGGCTGAAAAAACAAAACAAAAGGCTTTTTGATGAAACAATAGCAACAATGTCCAACTTAAGACTGCGCATCAACGATCTTCTCGCTTTCGGATTAAGACCCTCTGAATATGAAGAAAAACAGGAAATGCTATATGGAAACTTCGATAAATTCAAAGGAGTAGTAGATGACGTAGTAACAAAAGCTGCTTAAGCCAAATATTTCTCAATCTTATCAAGAGCTTTCTCAATAACAGGCAGCTTTGCAGCAAAAGAACAGCGGATATAGCCTTCTCCTTCAGAGCCAAAATCAATGCCGGGAATAACAGCAACCTTCTGCTTCTTCAACAAATCAAAAGCAAACTGCTTGCTGGACTTATTAATATGAGAAATGTTAGAGAAAGTGTAAAAAGCACCCTTTGGATTAGGAGTAGAAAGCCCCATAGTGTTCAAACGCTTCACAATGACTTTTCTTCTCTTATCATATTCCTTCACCATAGCCTGAGTATACTTGTTTGAAAGAGAGAGTGCTTTGATACCGAGCTTTTGCGAGATAGTAGGAGCACAAATGGAAGTATAAATGTGCGTCTTCTTAATGGCTCCAGCAAAACCCTCAGGCGCAACAACATAACCAAGACGGAAACCGCACATTGCAAAAGACTTCGAAAAAGACTGGCAGGTAAACACGCGGTCCTGCAAACCATTCAAACTGGCAATGCTGACGTGCTTCGCACCATCATAAACAATCTTTTCATAAGCCTCATCAGAAAAAATAGACAAGTCAAACTCAACAGCAATATCAGCAATCTCCTCAAGAATTTTTTGGCTGATAACGCTTCCAGTAGGATTAGCAGGAGAATTCAGCAAAATAACCTTGGTCTTTTTGGGATCAACCTGCTTCCTAATCTCATCAGGATCAGGCACAAAAGAATTCTCCTCATTCAAACGATAATAACCAATGCCTGCATCAAACAACTCAAAACAAGGCAGGAAACCCATAAAACCAGGATTAGGCAATAAAATCTGCTCAGAAACATCCAAAGTACAGGCAGCAGACAACAACAAAGCCTCCTGCGCGCCACAGGTAACCACGATATTATTCGGAGAGGTCTTGATATGATTATCACGCCTGATTTTTTTGCAGATAGCATCCCTTAACTCGTGAATCCCGCCAGCAGGAGAATAATGATTAACCTGATTGGAAAGACGCTTAACCTCTGCAACCAAAGGCTTTGGCAACGCAAAATCAGGCTCGCCAGGACCAAGAGACAAAACATCAGGATGCTCAACCATAAGCTCGATAAGCTTCTCAATAACCTGGTCAGGCAACTGCTCCTCACGCTCAGATATGTGCACCATCTTTTTTTCAAAATATTATAAGATGAGCGCTATATAAAACTTTGTGCACAAACTTTAAAAAGACAACCAGATGCGACCTAGATATGCAAAAGGGGGACATATACACCATCATCGCAATCATAATAATACTCGCAGTTCTCGCACTGCTCGTGCTCAACCTTGACAAGATATTCCCGACACCAACAGTGCAGGAAGCAATAAAACAAATTGTAAACGCGACATGATAGAAACGCTAAAACTAATAAGGAAAAATCTGCTGTTATTCGCAACAGCAATAATAGTTGATATAACATTCTTCATAGCATACGGATTCTACACAGCAAGAATAATAGACAAAATAATCGCACACGCAACACTCATAACCAACAAATTATCAGTCATAATGGCAGAACAGCCAACAGGACTCCTAAAACACCTGTTCGATGCAGACATAAAACCAATAACGATCAAACTGGGATTGCTGATAATACTGCTATTTGCGATAACATATGTGATATACTGCATATTCCAGGGAACAAGCTGGTGGTTTACAACCAAAATCGCAGGAAAAAAAGACAAATACCGCGATTACCTGCTGGGATTCGCACGAATAAACCTATTCTGGATGGCAGGATACATCATTTACAAGATACTTGACTTCATATTATCACTGCGATTTGTCCTCCTGCAAAAAATAGTGGAAAACACGACAAACACAGGAGGAAAAATATTGTTTGCAGCAGCGCTATTATTAGGAATTGCTGCATTCTTCAGCTATCCAACACTAAAAGCAGGAACTTTGTTCAAAACACCATTAAAAAAGAGCCTGCCGATACTTCTGGCAGGAGCAGCATTCTATATCGCAATACAGATATTATTACCGCAAATAAACAAGATAAACACGCAGGCAGCATTAATAGTAGGAACAGCACTATTGTTCACAACAATAAATTTCATCAAAGTACACACGGCAACAGAAAATGTTCACACACGCACTTAACCCAACAATACTAAGCTTAGGACCTCTTGAAATAAGATGGTACGGACTAATGTACGTACTGGCATTCATCGTAATTTACTATTACGTACGCTCAGCAATCAAACAAGGCAAAATAAAACTAACAGAAAAAGAACTTGATGATTTAATGGGAATTCTTGTTGTAGCAATGATAGTTGGAGCAAGACTCTTTGAAGCAATATTCTACGACCCAAGCTATTATCTCCAAGAACCATGGAAAATACTCTACATCTGGGAAGGAGGACTAAGCTTCCACGGAGGCTTTGCAGGAATGGCACTGGCAGGATACCTGTACGCCAGAAAAAAAGGAATACCATTCCTAAAATTAGTAGATGTGTTCATCGTACCGCTAGCGCTGGGAAACGCATTCGGAAGGATAGGCAACTTCATCAACGGAGAACTATACGGAATACCAACAACACTGCCGTGGGGAGTCGTATTTCCAGGAGCAGAAGGACCAAGACACCCAACACAACTGTACGAAGCAGCGTACAACATCGTAATATTCATCGTTCTCTACTCTTTACGAAACAAAAAATACAAAGACGGAATGCTCTTCGGAATATTCATGATAATGTATTCAGTATTCAGGATATCAGTAGAATTCCTCAAAGACCTGCCTCACTACGGACCATTAACAATGGGACAATGGCTAACAATACCCGTGTTCCTGATAGGACTGTGGCTGGTGTGGACGAGACGCAACTAATCGCAGCATGTCCGCAACTTTTAAATACATACCAATTCTTGACAACAGCATGAAAAAGATACTAGCACTAATCGTATTAATGCTTCTGATTGCATGCGCAAAAGAAGCCATTCCACAGCCAACGATACCAAAAATAGAAATCATAGCACCGCCCTCACTGCCGGAAAAACCGCAGTACGAGCCGCCACCAACAACACCAACGGAAACAGGAAACACAGTCGAAATCAAGATGGAAACAAAAAATAACGAGTTCCTGCCAAGCGAAATAACAGCAAACAAAGGAGACAAAGTAAAACTCACAATAACAGCGCAAAACGCAGGACACACATTCACACTACCGCAATATAACATTGACAGAGAATTAAAGCTGGGAGAAGATGAAGTAATAGAATTTTTAGCAGATAAAGAAGGAACATTCGTGTTCTACTGCAAAACGCACAGCACAATGAAAGGAAAACTAACAATCACATGAAAGCATTAGCAATACTTTTGTTAATATTAATTGCGTGCTCACAACCAATAGAGCCGACACCACAACCCACACTAAAACCGCCAGTAGGAGCACTGCCGAGCGGAACAGCAACAACACAAGACGGGCAAACAATAGCCTACCAGATGTACGCGAACAAAGCAGGAAGCCCTGCAATAATCCTCATACACCAGCTAAGACGAAGCAGAGCAGACTGGGACTCAGTAGCAAAATGGCTCCAGAAAAGCGGATACACAGTAATAGTGCCAGATTTGAGAGGACACGGGCAAAGCACAGGAAACCTGGAAACATTCACGCCAGAAGACTACAACAAGATGACAAACGACATTGCAGCAATGAAAAGCGTACTTGAAAACCAAGGAGCAAACGTGAAAAGAACAGGAATAATAGGAGCAAGCATAGGAGCAAACATAGCTTACAACTACGCGATAACAGATCCAGACGTGAAAACAGCAGTACTATTAAGCCCAGGACTGGAATACAGAGGAATAATAATCGATACATCAACACTTGGCAGACCATTCTTGGTAGTAGCGAGCCAGGACGACAATTACTCAGCAGCAACAGCACAAGAATTCAAAATGAACACAAACGCAAACGTCAAAATGTATGAAGACGCAGGACACGGAACAAACATGTTCAGCAAGAAAGACTTAGCGCCAACTATATTAAGCTGGCTGCAAGAAAACGTATAAAATATAACGCCGCGCCTTTGCTGCGCAAAGGTTGCTTTTCTTTCCCCTTGCAAGGCGTGGGGAGAAGAAAAGCAAGTCGAAG
>CAYUHB010000085.1:0-4707 GCA_964444355.1 uncultured Methanosarcinales archaeon | reverse complement strand
AAAATATTTTCAATTTTAAAAAAAAGGTCTGAGAATAAGAGCCACAAATGCTTCATTCTAACGTTCTGTCTTGGCAGACGTATCTTTCTGCAACAAAAGGTGTTTTTGCGTGATTGAAGTTCCCAAAGGACTCACAGGAATAGTCATAGCAGCACCAGTGCCATACGAATTTTTCAGAGGAAAAGGCACCGGCGAAAGTCCGTACCAAGACCACGCAGGAGCCTGGCACATGGCTATGAACCAAGCAGGAGTTCATAAAGGAAACCTAATCCCGTACAGCAGCATGCTGCCTGAAATAGCCAGCGAAATCAGCCAAGAAGAAGGATACAAAAGAATAACCCACGGAGCCCAAGTAGGAATCATCCAAGCAAAAAGCGAGGTAGATCTTGAAGAAGGAGTAAAAAAAGCCACTGCAGCAATTCTTTTCGGCTGGCTAAGGCCGAAATTACAAAATGACCGAAGAGAACACGCAGGTGGACTGGTATGCGAATACAGAGAGCATGGAGACGAAAAAGAAGCACGCGAAAACCTCATGGGGTGCATAAACGCGATATTCAGAAAACCTTCCGGCATTGACGGCAAGATATGGTCAGATGATTATAGATTAGATATCCGGCCAATGGAATTTATCAGCTTTATCCCGAAACAACGATATGGCGTTGCAATTTCGCTGTTAGCTTTCGTAAGCTATTTCATCAATGTCCTTGCGCAAAATGTATTCCAAAAAGATGACGAAGCATCAGCATTCGCGCAAAGCGCATTCGGAAGAGGAATTTAATCAATATATTCTGAAAGCTAAATCTATAAAAAGCCCTGCATAAAAAGCCTGCTTGTGCAAAAAGTCAAAATAGGCAGCAAAGAAGTTTCTCCATTCACAATACCATCAGGAATAATAACAACAGAACCATCCTGCCTGGAAAGAATAGCAAACGAAATACCGGAAGTGGGAATTCTAACAACAAAAAGCACAGGCTTGAAACCAAGAGAGGTAAGCGAAGAACCAGGAATACACCCTGGCAAAGGATACAGAGAACCAATACTGACACAGTATGCCCCGCACTGCTTTGGCAATGCGATTGGATTAACAAACCCCGGAGCAACCGCGCTGGAAGAAAAACTGGCAAGCATAAACATTTCATCTGACAAATTCCTATTAATATCGATCTTCGGCAAAGACCCAGAAGAATTCGCAGAAGTAGCACGAATTCTTGAAAAACGCGCAGACGGATTCGAGGCAAATACCTCCTGCCCAAACGTAACAGGGCACATGCAAATGGGACAAGACCCAGAAATGGTCAGAAAAATAGTTGCAGAAATAAGAAAAGTAACAAAAAAGCCAATATTCGTAAAACTAACACCAAACACGGATAGAATAGTGGAAATCGCAAGGGCAGCAATGGAAGCAGGAGCATACGGAATAACAGCAATCAACACAGTGGGGCCAAGAGAATACACGTTTGACGGACACTACATTCTAACAAACAAAGTAGGCGGGATGTCAGGCCAGGGAATAACCCTGAGAGGCATAGAATGCGCAAAAGACATAACAGACGCTCTCGGAAACATTCCAATGATAGTCTGCGGAGGCATATCCACAGCAAACGACATCAGAGCATACCAGAAAGCAAGACGATACGCAAAAGAAACAATCTTCGGAATAGGAAGCGCACTCGCAGGCATGACAGAAGCAGAACTAAAAAAGTACTTTTCAACACTTGTTTACGACATTGAAAGTGGAACAAACTATGCAGAAAGACTCATAAAAACAGTTGACATGAGCTACAAAAAATTCAGGGTGACTGCAAGAATACCGCTGGCAGAAGACTTCCACATACTGCAAATGGACGGCACACTACAAGCAGAACCAGGACAATTCGCATTCGCCTGGCTTCCAGAAAAAGGAGAAAAACCATTCTCAGTAATGTACACCGACCCGCTGGTAATCGCATTCCAAGAAAGAAGATGCTTTACAAAAGAACTGGCAAAACTTGAAAAAGGAGACGAAATCTACTTCAGAGGACCATACGGAAAAGAAATAAAAGTTCCAGGTGACGACGTTGTGCTTGTAGGCGGAGGAAGCGGAATAGCAGGAATCTGCCTATTCGCCAAACAAAACCCCAACGCGCAAGTATTCATCGGCGCAAGAAACGCACAACACCTTTTATTGCCGAGATGCTCAGGCGAAAACATTTATGTCGCCACAGACGACGGCTCCCAAGGATACCATGGAACAGTTGCAGAACTATTAAGATAAAAATTGAAAACAGGCAAGTTCTTCATCAACTGCGGACCAGAACCAATGGTAAAAGCCGCAATACAAACAGAAAGACTATTTGCTCCTCCAGACAAAATCTATTCCGCAATCGAATACATAACAAGGTGCGGGGTAGGAATCTGCGGAAGCTGCGCAGACAAAAAAGGACTAAGAAGCTGCGTTGAAGGACCATTTGTAAACCGGTGAATCATGGAAACCTGCATTCAAGACAAACTTTCTTTGCCAAAGAATTATAGCTTAGAGTTTTTATTCAGAGACGCAGAAGGAACAAACTACCTGATTGCCAAAGACATAACACGAGAAAGACAACTAGAACAGGAAATGGACGAACTGGGCCTGACATTCAAAAGAAAGACCAGAGATACAATATTGCAAATAAGAGCTTTTGCATATGGCTTAATGGAAAGAATAGACCCTGCGACAGCATCCCACGACAAAAAATTAGACGCGCTGATAACAAGAAAAATTCACGCAATCAACCATCCACAATATGACTTGTTCATAGGGCGGGAAAAAATGACATTAGCAAAAATATCAAATATCACAAAAAACAACAGAACAACAATAGAATTCGTATACGACGGACAGAAAGGCACAATACACCTGAATGAATTAGTCATAGACTACAAAGGAGAAAAAATGGAATTAGAGAAAATCACAACTTCCTCAAAATCAACTTAAACCAGTATGTGTATTTGTCAGGATTCTGCTTAATATCTGTCTTTAATTCTTCCAGACCAATCCACTTCCAATCATCAGCCTCATCAGGATTTATCTTAGGACGACCGTCAAACACTCCCTTGAAAACGTGCAAAAACTCGTTTTCAGCCAGACCATTATCAAACTTAACCCTGTAAATAAAAGTCTTAATTTCCTGTAAAGGGCATTCAAAACCCATCTCCTCCATCAAACGGCGCTTGGCAGCAGAATCAACACTCTCACCAGGACGAGGATGACCGCAGCAAGCATTGCTCCACAAGCCGCCGCAATGATACTTGCTCCTAGCACGCTGCTGAAGCATCATCTCGCCCTTAGAATTAAAGACAAGAATAGAAAAAGCACGATGAAGCAAGGCTTTCTCGTGAGTTTCCAACTTCTCACAAACGCCGAGCTCCCTATCATTCTCATCAACCAGAACAACAAATTCCTTCATAACACCAAGAAAGGCACCCGGAATATATATAAAAGTAGCGCAACCTTTTAAATACCAAACCCGTTTTATACTCACTATGATAATTTTCAAGCAAAAATGCGCACGATGCAAGAACATGGTGCTGATAACCTCAAGAAACCAGTTCCCGCTATGCTATGACTGCCAAAAATCAGAATTAGGCGGAAAAATAAAAGACCCAAAAATGAAAAAACTATTCAACATCCCCGAAGAACTCTACAAAACAAGCGGGTTTTTGCGCTCAATAAAAATAAACTATCTAAGATTCGGAAAACTCTCAGACAAACAGATAGACTGCTTCAAAAAGACAGTAAAAGAGAAGAAACAATGCGACTCCCCAAAAGGTACGGGCAAAGCCAAATAGCCAAATGCCCATTCTGCGGACAACAGGCAACCAC
Source organism: uncultured Methanosarcinales archaeon (assembly GCA_964444355.1). GTDB lineage: Archaea > Nanobdellota > Nanobdellia > Woesearchaeales > ARS49 > CABMGU01. The sequence continues at coordinate 863 of CAYUHB010000085.1, read as the reverse complement.
AACAAATGAACAAAAAGTGCCAGTCTGCCTAAAACACAAGGATTCCAAACTGCAAAACCTGAAATGCGCATGCGGAAGCTGGCTCGAAATGAAAATCGGAAAATGGGGACCATTCTTCATCTGCATAAACTGCGGAACAATAAACATGAGAAAAGCGCTGGAAGCAAACGAAGTCTAACTTACTTGTCTTCTATCATCTTCAACCACTTATCAAGACCGCGCTCCTTCATAACACGTTCGAAAGCAAGTTCAATATTATCATCAAAATCTTCATCAAAACTTTTCTTTTCAGCTCTGTAGATCTCAACAAGCTCCTTCTTAATATCGTCCTTAAAAGCACCCAACATCTCCTTCACTTCTGGCTTGGCCCTTGCAATAAAAGAATCGTACATCTTATCAAAATCAGGCATCAACTGCTGGATTTCTTTTTTAATCTCAGGCCTTATTCTTTCAATAGCGGAATCAATAGTCCCAGAAGCGGATTGCTGAATCTCATTCTTAATATCCGGTTTTAAATAATAATGATACGAAGCAAAAGCGCCGGCAACAAGCGCGACCAAACCAGCAGCAGCAACTGCAACAGGCTTCCAAGAACGCTTGGTTTTCTTGTACTCCTGAACAAGCTCAACAAACTTCTCCATCTTCTCAGCCCGCCATTCTGCGTTAAACTTCAGATAAACATCATGAAACTCGGACTTGTCATCATACATTCCGCGCCATTTGAACCTTTTCGCGAAATCAGTAACAGGATCATACTTAAGCAAAGCATCCAAATCCTTCAGCTTTCTATTCTCCCGAGCATCCAAAGCGGCCTTGTTTTCAATCCAATCTTTTGCGTGGCGCAAAGCCATCAAAAAATCCGC
>CAYUHB010000084.1:0-4719 GCA_964444355.1 uncultured Methanosarcinales archaeon | reverse complement strand
CTGCTATGAATGCGGGTTCAGCGAGTGCAGCTAATTTTTAATTTTCTTTAAATCAGCATATCGAGCCGTACGGCAAAGACACTCCTCACTCTGCGCTCCTAAGTCCCTTATGTCGCGCGAGTTCGTCGGAAAATATATAAACAAAGCAAACAGAACAACACATATGTCAATCGTCACAAAAACAGGCGACAAAGGAGAAACATCACTTCTCGGCGGAGCAAGAGTTGCAAAAACAGACTTGAGAATAGAAGCATACGGCACAGCAGACGAGCTCAACGCAAGCATAGGATGCGCTTTAGCTTACATCAAGAATTCTGACGCAAAAAAAATATTAAATCAGGTGCAAAATGACCTGTTCAAAATCGGAGCAGAACTTGCAGGATCAAAGAAAAAAATAACCTCAAAAGACACAAACGCAATAGAGAAAGAAATATACAAAACAGAAAAAAAATTACCAATGCAGAAATCATTCATACTGCCTGCAGGAAACCAAAGCGCAACACACTTACATTTGGCGCGCACAATCTGCAGAAGAGCAGAAAGAAGAGTCCTGCCCTGCAAACCTAATCCTGAAATCATCAGATACCTAAACCGCCTGGGAGACCTTCTTTTCATCTATGCACGCCTGGAAAACAAGAAAGACGAACCAGTAAGATACTAAGGCAGATAAATCTTTAAATAGTTCCAACAATCACAACAAACGGGGGATTTAATGGAACAAACAGCCAAAGAGGTAGTGCTCACGTACGAAACATTGTACGAGATGCTACGCAAGGAAAAATCAAGAGACGAACTTCAAAAACTTGATGAACCCTTCTTCAGAGACGTACTTACTTATCTCCGCGAAAAACAACAGGCATATGATGATAATCTAACCAAGAACGACATATTCTCGCAAAGCGAAAGAGACAAAATACACATCCAGCTGACAAACATCAAAAAAATACTCAAAGACCTGTACGACATAAGAGAAAGAAAAATCATAAACATGTCAATCAACAAAAGCAGAACACACACAATGATAGTAGACACAGCAAACCTGCTTCAACAAGAACAGCCATTCTTTGAAAGCCTGCACTCAGTAATGTCACAATACAGAACAGGAATACTGCACAGGCTCCTGGAACAAAGAGAACCCGACATACTGCCAATAGTACTGCCATTGCCGGAACAAAAAGAACAAGCTCCAGCGCCAGAAAACAGCCTTAAAAAAATAAAGTGCATCGAAGCAGTAGACCAATTCTTCGGAGAAGAACTAGAACCGTACGGACCATTTGCGCCGGAAGAAGAAACAAGCCTGCCAGAACAGCTGGCAAACATACTAATATCTCAGGGAAAGGCCGTCGAACAACAATAGTTGCCCCGCTCTGATCCTACGGACTTGATTTTTCTCTCCTCGCAAATGCAAGAGGAGAGAAAAATCACCCAAGCGAGCTTGGGCAGAGCGGAATCCCGCAAACCAACCATAACCTTTTTAAAGACGCTATATCCCCACGAATACTATGAAGTTTCCAAAAACAAGAAAGACATACTGCCCAACGTGCAAAAAGCACACAGAACACAAAATAATAGAGGGCAAGAAGAAAACCAGAGGAAGCGCACACCCGCTCAGCTTCGGAAGCAGAAAAAGAATCAAGCAGAGAGGACACCTTGGAGTGGGCAATCACGGCAAATACTCAAAGCCAGCCATCACAAAATGGAGAATGGCAGGCAGAAAAACAAGCAAGAAAGTCGATCTCAGATTTGAATGCCAGGTATGCAAGAAAATGCACGGCATGAGCAAAGGCGGATTCAGAGTCAGAAAAGTAGAGTTCAAGTGAAAAAATGAAAAACCGAATGAAAGAAAGCAATGCAAAATTCATCAAAGTAAGATGCCCGAAATGCAAGAACGAACAAATAGTATTCGGCAAAACAAGCACAAAAGTCCTATGCCTCGTCTGCGGAAAAGAGCTCGCAGACCCAGTAGGCGGAAAAAGCAGAGTAAAAGCAAGAGTTCTGGAAGTACTTGAATAATCAGACAGATGGAATCAAAATACCTTGTTCAAATATTGAGAATATCGGGAATACACATACCTCAAAGAGGATACATTCTAGGCGAGACAAGAAATTATGAAGTCGAAGTAATGCTGGACAAATCGCCAATATTGATATTCACAAACAAAAAAGACCAGTGGCAGGCAGCATTTAATGCCGGAGACCTTGTTTCACGAGTAGCATGGACAGAAGGAAAGGCGCCATACAGCAAGAACAGCTACGAATTCACATACAAAATTTTAAGCAACATAATAAAAGAAATGCAAAACGACAACATACTGTTCCCATTCATATCAGCAGTAAACATATGCCTTACTACCATGGCAATATGGCAGGATTTTACGACTAACTTATACGGAAACCTTTTTAAACAGCCATAATCTCGACGTGGATATGCTACTCAAGAAAACCGGATTTCCAGAAGACGAAGAACTCGTACTGTGCACAGTAACAGGAATAAACCCGCACTCGGTATTCTGCACGCTTGACGAGTACGGCGGAAGAACCGGAATGATACACATTTCTGAAGTAGCTCCCGGAAGAATAAGAAACATCAGGGAATACGTAGAAGAAAACAAAAAAATAGTCTGCAAAGTGCTGCAGACAGACAAGGAAAAAGGACACATAGACCTGAGCTTAAGAAGAGTAAACCAGACGCAAAAAGCGCAAAAACTCAACCAAATCAAGCAGGAACAGCTGGCAGAAAAAATAGTGGAATACGCAGCAAAACAAACAGGGCAATCAGTCCTCACACTCTACAGCAAGCTTGCAGAAAAACTCATTCCCCAGCACGGCACGCTATTCGCGGCATTCGAACAAGTATCATATGATGCTTTGAATCTGGAAACAGCAATTGACAAAAAAATCGCAACTTTGCTGGCAGACGCAATAAAGGCAAGAATAAAACCGCCGCAAGTAAATATAGGCGGAGACTTAAAGCTGTCAAGCTATGCACCAGACGGACTGCAGGAAATAAAGAATGCCTTAGCAATAGCAACAAAAGCAGGGGTGCAAGTAAAATATTTGGGAGCGGGAACGTACCACATAGAAATCATCGCAGAAGACTTCAAAGAAGCAGAAAAGAAACTGAAAGAAGCAATAGAGCCCATACTTGAATTCGCAAAAGAACACGACATAACAGCAGAATGGGCAAGAAAGGAAGAGTAAAAAGCATCAAATGAAACACATACTCAAATGCCAGCAATGCGGCAATTTCACAATGAATGAAAAATGCACCTGCGGGGGGCAGGCAATAACGACAAAACCCGCAAGATACGCGCCAGACAAATACGGCAAGTACAGAAGAGAAGCAAGAAAAGAAGACCTGGCAAAAAAAGGATTCCTATGAACTGGAAAGTACAATACATCGGAAACAAGCCAAAACTGCACAACCCCATACTTATAGAGGGACTGCCAGGCATTGGAAACGTAGGCAAGATAGCACTGGACTTCATACTCGAAGAACTAAAAGCAAGAAAAATAGCGGAATTCAGAGGCAACAGCATACCGCACTCAGTATTCATCAACGAAAACAACCTTGTAGACCTGCCAAGCATAGAGCTTTATTACAAAAAACTCAAACAAAAAGACCTCCTATTGCTGGCAGGAGACGTGCAGCCGAACGACGAAGCAAGCTGCTACGAATTCTGCGACACAGTACTTGACACAATGCAGGAATTCAAGTGCAACGAAATAATAACACTCGGCGGAATAGCACTAAGACAAGAACCAAAACTGCCACAAGTATTCATAACAGGAAGCAACAAAGAAATAGTAAAGGAATACACCAAAGGAACCAAAGCAAACAGCAAAATATACGGCAAAGTAGGACCAATAATAGGAGTGACAGGAGTGCTGCTTGGACTGGCAAAAAGACGAAACATACCCGCAGTCAGCCTTTTGGCAGAAACATTCGGACACCCATTCTACCTAGGAGTTGGAGGGGCAAGAGAAATACTCAAAATCCTCAAGAAAAAACTGCAAATAGACCTGGACATAAAAATTCTGGACAAAGAAATAGCAGAAATGGAACAGGAACTGGGAAAAACACACGAATTACTAAGACACTACAAGAAAAAAGACGAAGTAAACTATATAGGGTAAAATCACAATTCTTTTATACTTCTTAATTTAAAAAAGAATAAGGAGGGTGAAAAAATGAGCTCATTAACGAATCAAGAAAAAGACAATGCAATTACCGCATTAGAAGGAATTAACAAAGTTCAAAAAGAGATTCCAACAATAATAAACAATCTTCGTGGCCTTTTAGCACACGGATTGCCGGATGATGCTTACCAAAAAAGAATCTCAATGGATGTTTGGAGAGAATATACAAATAATTTTGAAAATATCTTCACTGCGCTTCAAGAATTAGTAAATAGTTTACGTGAAAGATAGTTTATTAGAAATCAAAAAAGAGGTAATATGTCAAAAATACTAGCAATCAAAGCACGGCAAGTGCTGGACAGCAGAGGAAACCCCACAGTAGAATGCGACCTCAAAACTTCTGAAGGAATATTCAGGGCAAGCGTGCCATCAGGAGCAAGCACAGGAATACACGAAGCCCTTGAATTAAGAGACGGAGGAAAAGCATTCCTCGGACAAGGAGTGGAAAGAGCAGTAAAAAACATCAACCTCATTCTCGCAAAAAAACTCAAAGGCAGAGCAATAAACCAGGAAGAAATA